>NZ_JBQKGH010000004.1:0-173923 GCF_052118905.1 Collinsella sp. LCP21S3_A3
GTCAGTCGGGTCGCTCGTCCTCCTCGATGACACGGGCGTCATCGGCCACTTCGTCAGCTGCGGCATGGCCGAGGGCCGCCGCGGCAACGAGGCGTTCGACGTCCAGAGCTATAAAAATCGATATACTGATTTGCAAATTGCTTATGGAAATCGACTCGATTTATATTATATTCATTACCTTACTTTCGGATCTCATGAAGGTCGTTCCGGCGCTCCCTTTTCAAAGGACGAGCTGATTATGGGAGTCTCTTTTGTAAAATCTGATCAAATGGTAGGTTATTATCTGTCTAAGGTCGGCATGGGCGTTTACCCTTCCGGTATTTATAAAGATAAGGGTGCCGGAACCATTAATGAATTCTGTAAAACCTTGATAGCCGAAGCATCTTTTGAGGGAGTTCGCGCCGAAGTACTTTTTGCACAAGTTATGGTTGAGACTGGGTGGCTTCGATTCGGAGGCAGTGTTTCCGCGGGACAGTGCAATTTTGGAGGCTTGGGGTCAACTGGAAGCGGCGTAGCTGGTGCTTCTTTTGATTCGGTGGCTATTGGTTTACGGGCTCAGACCCAGCATCTAAAAGCGTATGCATCAACGGATCCACTTCTTGGGGATTGTGTCGACCCAAGATTTTCTATGGTTAAAAGGGGTTCAGCTCAATATCTAACAAAGTTGAATGGGAAATGGGCTGTTCCTGGTGAAGGTTATGGTGAGCATATAGCCTTAATTGCGAGAGAGCTGTCTTGTTATGTTGGCTAGGTATTAATTGGAGTTTCGGAGTGTCGTCTCGCAGTAAATTAGTAAAAAACATGGTGTGGAATACCACTTATCAGGTTTTATCTTTGCTAATTCCCTTACTTACCATTCCTTATGTGTCGCGTGTGCTTGGAACGGACGGTGTTGGAGTTTATTCATATACGTACTCGATAGCAAACTATTTTGTATTGTTTGCTACGCTTGGAATGGCTCAATATGGAGTTCGAGAGATTGCTAAATGTGGTAATAACAGAGAGCGGAGATCCAAAGTATTTTGCTCCGCTTGGGCCGCGCAAGTCTTAGTCTCTCTTCCGATTGTATGTGTATATATACTTTATATAATTGCTTTCAGTAATAGAGATTTCATCGTCAGCTCATTTTTATGGCTATTTTGGGTGGTGTCAAGCTCTCTTGATATTTCTTGGCTGTATTTCGGGGTGGAGGAGTTCGCTGTTCCAACCGTCAGAAGTGTTATCACGAAATTAGTCGGTACATTTATCATTTTTGTATTTTGTAGAACTTCTGATGATTTGTGGGCATACGTGTTGGGGATTTCGCTCCCCTTTTTCTTGAATGCCCTCATGCTGTTCCCATTTTTAAATCGATATGTTGATTTTATTAGCTGTCCCTGGGCAGAGATTAAGCGACATTTTGTTCCGAATCTCAGGTTGTTTGCACCGGTAATCGCTATATCGCTCTATTCGTCTTTTGATAAGATTCTTCTAGGTTTGGTTTCTGGTATGAATGAGGCTGGACTGTTTGAATACAGCGACAAGGTAGCAAGAATGCCCCTGGCAGTTGTTACTGCATTGGGTACCGTGATGCTTCCTCATATGACTGAATCTATGAGTTGCTCAAGTAATGGGAAAGAGTCTGAATCTCTTCTCCAGAGCTCCTTTGAAATAATGCAGTTTATTTCTCTTGGACTTGCTTTTGGGATTGTTGCGGTTGCTAAGCCGATTGCTGATATCTATTTTGGGCCAGGCTTTGGAAAGTGTTCCATTGTTCTTCCTATCGTCGCAATTATGATTCCAATCATTGCTGCAAGCAATGTACTGGGTGTTCAATATATGCTGCCTAAGAACATGGACAAACAATACACTAAGTCCGTTGTTTTCGGAGCAATTGCAAATATATTACTGTGTTGTTTGTTATTAAAACCTTATGGCTCCATTGGTGCTGGAATCGCCACTGTTCTCACGGAACTAACCGTCTTGTTTGTTCAGGGTTGTTACGTAAAAAAGCAGCTTAATTTATGCCGTATGGTTGTAAGTGCGTTTCCCTATGTGATTATCGGTGTATTAATGCTTTTTTTGGTTGCAATTATTTCTCCTGTAATCATCATGTATTTGGGTTATTCGTGGGTCTATTTATTCAGTCTGATACTCTTCGGCGCTTTTATTTATTTATCCTTTAGTGTTCTGTACTATAAAACAGTCCGATTTCTTGTTATAGGGGATGTTCGTGAAAAATAAAATCTATGTTGTAACGCATAAACAGGCAGAGTTCCCCTGCGATCCGCTCTATTGCCCTATTCAGGTTGGTTTTGGAAATGAGCTTTTTTGGAACGATACTCCAATAATTAGGGATAACAGCGGTGACAACATCTCTGCTAAAAACAGTACATTCTGTGAATTAACTGCCGTATATTGGTTATGGAAGAATATAGCTTCTGATGGTTTTATCGGCATTGAACATTACCGTAGGTACTTATCGACTAATCGATTTTCGAATAGCTATAAGTATTTTTTAAAGGAAGATGATATTCTCTCTGCGCTAAGTTATTGCGATTTCGTTTTGCCTGAGCAGTATATTTGGAAAAATAGAACGGTATTTTCAAATTATGCACTCAGTGTCGGCCATGAGACCGATTTAGATGTTTTGCGAGACACAATATCTAATATATCGAAGGAGTATGTTGCAACTTATGATGCTGTTCTAAATTCAGGATCAGCTTATTATTGCAATATGTTGATTTGTTCTAAGCAGCTATTTGATTCATATTGTGAATGGCTATTTAAGATTCTCTTTGAATTCGAGAATATTGTTGATCTTAGTGACTATTCAAAGTCGCAAAAACGTATTTTTGGGTATGTCTCAGAGATTTTATTGAATGTCTGGCTAATTAAAAATCAGAATACCGTCAAAACGTTTCCTATGATCAATTCAGAGGAGCCAAGCGCATTAAAAGTATTGAGGCATATTAAGCAGGGGAAATATAATATGCCCTATACTCCTGATTGGTTAAAAACTAAATAATTGCTCAATTTTTGAATCGTTATGAATCTATTTCAGAACCAGTTACTGATATTAAGATAAAGGTCACTAAGAGCCCAAGATTACCACGCAGGTCGTGTCTCCATACCCTTGCCTTATTTAAATTAATCGGTACTTGAATGGTGTTGCAGCTTTTTAATTGAATGTAGCTATCGAGATGAGTTATTTGTTTTTTACTTAACATGGAACCATAAACTTCTTTGAAAGACTCAGCCTGCTCAATAGTTTTAATCGTATCGGCTTTAAGCTTTTTAATTTGATGTATAGAATTCCATAAAGATTTTTCTTGTGCACCAAGAGTATTGTTTTCGTGTTGACGATAACAAATTGTTTGATTGTCTATGAAGCCGATACGTCCAAATGCCGATGCGATTAACGAACACCACCAATCATGCATGCAAATGTAGCGATCATCATTCGTTAATTTGATCAGGTCTCTTAGACTGTCATTAATTAGCATAGTGCATCCAGTAACATTTGCCGTTGCAATATGAAATTCGAAGGTTGAGGTGTTTGGATTAATACCTGAATACTTATAGAAAGAATCGGCAATGCGATTTAATTTACTGTCAACTACTCTTAAATCAGTATGAATGAGGATCGGGGTATCAGGGGACATCGCCTCTTCCTGTATCATAGCGCTGAGGCATGTGGTTATTTTATTTGAATCCCAGACGTCATCTTGATCGGAACACATGACGTATTTGCTGGTAGTTATCTTTAGTAGCGATAAGAAATGTGTGCCTGCATTACCGAAGGCTGAATCTTTTAATACAACCTTGATTCTATTATCTTTTGCAGCGTAGCGATTAATGATTTGTACGCTGTCATCATTTGAATTATCATCTGAAATGAGTAGTTGCCAGTTTTTATAATCCTGGTTGATAATCGATTCTATTTGTTCTTTCAAATAGAGAGATCCGTTATAAACGGCCATTACGATTTGAACTTGGGGAGGATTTTGTATTTGCAACTTAAATTTTTCCAATCAAAAATAGGAACCTGAGGCAAATTTCACTTATATATGTTGGTCTTAGTCGATGTGGAAACAACGCTTTTTTGAGCTGACTGGGTATGCCTTTTGCTTCAGTGAACAGGTTTAGCGCTTCCAGTTCATCGCTAGTTAATTTATCGATAAAACAATACTTAAAATGTGAAAGTTTTTCTGCTTCACTTTGTGCCTTTGTGCCAAACAGCTCTTCTTTAATAAAATACTTGAATAAATCAATCATGTGGTTATCAGAAGCGGTTACCGCTGCGTCATGCCTGATATGCTTTGCTGTAGGTCTTTTATCGTAAACCAGTTGGCCTAGTGCGCAGGCACAGCGAATTATCCATCTGTCGTGCATTTCGTCGCCTGGATTAACATTTTTAATAAACTGGATAAATGCTTCACGGTTAAATGCAATAGTGAAACCAAGTCCTAGTGTGTAAAACAAACTGTGATAAAAATCGCAGTTCTTAGTTTGGTCGGAAGAATAGCGGATGTGATTTAAATTGGAGTCGCAATACTCAAAAGAAGAGAAGTACACCTTAGGAATATTATTGTGCTGTTCATTTAATAACTTGATTGCATACTCTATTTTTTGTTTCTCCCAGTAATCGTCCTGATCAGCATAGAAATAATAGCCATAAGTAGACGGAATCCTCCGCAAAATCTCATAGAAGCTGCCGGGAACTCCGAGATTTTGATTGTTGCTTTCTAGTAATGTAAAGTTATTTTTGTCTTTAATAAAAGACTTAATCAATTCAACGGTGCTATCCGTGGATCCGTCATCTCTGATAAATACATCTATATTGTTGTAGGACTGATTGCTAATCGAGGCTAGAGTCTCATTGATAAACTTAGCTCCGTTATAAGTTGGCAAAATGACGCACGCCTTGTTCTTATCGGGATTCATCTTGCCTCCTTTTCTTTGCTCGAACTTTCATGAAAAAAGGAATAAGCGAGGTGATGGCTTTGTATCTCGCGGAAGGAAAGGGCGAAGTAATTGTATTGAACAAACGCCATGCCTTGTAGTAATGCTCCCAGCCATATTCGATTGGAGCTTTAGACCAAGGGGTTTGTCTAAGATAATAGAAATAGTCTGAAGAGAATCGATGGGTGTTTCCAGCTCGCCAAGGACGATCTTCTCCGAGAAAATGAACAATAGCCGGATTCGCTCTGGCATGTTCGAATTCTATTTTGTTGCAGAAGTTTGGCATAAGTTTATTTAAATATTCGAATGGATAGTAATCGAAAATATTTGAATAATTGTAAGAAATTGACATCACTTTGATGTCGTCCTTGAGATAGACGTTTAAGGCATCCTGATCGTTTGCGAACAACTTCTCTTTATTCTGTTTGCAGAAATTCAGTATTCCTTTCTCAATGTCGTTATCCCTCCATTTTTTTAAATTAAAGAGAACGACACCGGCATTGCAGTATGGATAGGAGGCAATGCCGAGGCTTGTTCTTCTATTTCTATCTGCTGTGGGCTCCGGCGCCATGGCGATAGTCTTTCCATCTAGGTCAGCTTGCCATAACTCCCTTAAAGATGACCTGCAAATTGTGTCAGCGTCTAAGTATATGACCCTTTCAATTTCATTTGGAAGATAATTGTCTAGCAGGAGTCGTGCAAGGACAATCTCATTCCATCCCGTTGTGTCGAATTCAAATGCAATCCTGTCTTTAAAATCGCTGATGTCAATGATGATTACATCGCATAGCTTATCTGAGAAAAAATCTGTTAAATAGTCAACATTTGCTTTACTTAAACCCATCGATAATATATAGAAATTCAATTGGATATTAGGGTTGTTTTGTTTTACCGATTGAATATTCGCGGCCAATTGAGGAACAAAATTGTTATCAATCGTATAAACGAGATTCATCTAGTTATCTCCAATAACGCTTGTATAGTTGTTCTAGAATATTTTACAGTTGTTAGACTTTCAGGGAGCGGAATTGTATAGCAAATACAATCATACCTTTGTTGTTTGCGCGTATGGAAAATCGCCTTATTTGATTGACTGCGTTGAATCACTTTTAAATCAATCCATACAATCTAATGTCATTATCTCGACAAGCACTCCTAACGATCTAATCGCTTCGGTTGCCGATCGTTACGGTTTGCCTTTATTTATCAATGAAGGTGCTGCGGGTATAGCTCATGACTGGAATTGCGCTGTCAATCATTGTCCAACTGAGCTAATTACTATTGCGCATCAAGACGATGTTTACTCTTGCTCATATGTCGAAAGTATGCTCGAGCGAGTGAACCAGAGCCGCAAACCTTTGATTTTTTTTACGGATTATGAGGAGCTTCGCGATCGCTCGGTCTGTTCTTCGAGTTTGCTCCTAAACATAAAAAGGATTTTATTGTTTCCCCTGAAAAGTAAACAATTATCTTCCAAAAAGTTCGTAAAACGCCTTTCTCTTTCTTTTGGGTCATCAATCTGTTGTCCATCGGTGACCTTAGTCCTGCCCAATTTAAAAACTCCGATTTTTAAGGAAGGCTTTAAATCGAATTTGGATTGGGAAGCATGGGAACAAATATCTCAACTGGATGGAGACTTCTGCTATTGTTCGGAAAAGCTCACAAGGCATAGAATACATTCTGAATCTGAAACGTCTGCACTTATTAAAGATAATACGCGCACTACAGAAGATTACTTGATGCTTCGAAAGTTTTGGCCAGATAAGATCGCGCGTCTAATCAATGTTTTATACTCGAAAGGTCAAAATAGTAATACTTTATAAAATTGTTCCAGCGGAGGTATTTATATGAAAGGCATTATCCTCGCCGGCGGGTCCGGCACGCGCCTGTACCCGCTCACGCTTGTGACCTCCAAGCAGCTGCTGCCGGTCTACGACAAGCCCATGATCTACTACCCGCTGTCCACCCTCATGCTGGCGGGCATCCGGGACATCCTGGTCATCTCCACGCCGACCGACCTGCCCAATTTCGAGCGCCTGCTCGGGGACGGCTCGCGCTACGGCGTGAACCTCTCCTACGCCGAGCAGCCGAGCCCGGACGGCCTGGCCCAGGCCTTCACCATCGGCGAGGAGTTCATCGCCGGCGAGCCGTGCGCGCTCGTGCTCGGCGACAACATCTTCTACGGCAACGGACTGTCGCGCCACCTGACGCGCGCCGTCCAGAACGCCGAGTCGGGCAGGGCCACGGTCTTCGGCTACCACGTGGACGACCCCGAGCGCTTCGGCGTCGTGGAGTTCGACGGCGAGGGGAGGGCCGTCTCCATCGAGGAGAAGCCCGAGCGCCCCAAGAGCTCCTACGCCGTCACCGGCCTGTACTTCTACCCGGGCGACGTGGCCGCCAAGGCCCACGAGGTCAGGCCCTCGGCCCGTGGCGAGCTGGAGATCACCACGCTCAACCAGATGTACCTGGAGGAGGGGACGCTGTCCGTCGTCACCCTCGGCCGCGGCTACGCGTGGCTGGACACCGGCACCATGGAGAGCCTGCACGAGGCCGCGGAGTTCGTCCGCGCCGTAGAGCACTCCCAGGACCTTCCCGTGTCCGTCCCCGAGGAGATCGCCTGGGAGAACGGCTGGATCACGACCGAGGGGCTCAAGCAGGCCGCCGAGGCCTACGGCAAGTCGGTCTACGGCCAGCACCTCAAGAAGGTCGCCGCCGGCGAGATCGTCAACAGCCCGCGCGAGTACTAGGAACTGAGGAGACATACATATGGCAGAGGAGACCTTCTCCCCCAGGAACATCATCGTCACGGGCGGCTGCGGCTTCATCGGCAGCAACTTCGTCCACTACGTCGTGGACAACCACCCGGGCGTCCACGTCACCGTCTTGGACAAGCTGACCTACGCCGGCAACCCCGAGAACATCGCGGGGCTCCCCTCCGACCGCGTGGAGCTCGTCGTCGGCGACATCTGCGACGCGGAGCTGCTGGACAGGCTGGTGCCGGGCCACGACGCCATCGTGCACTACGCCGCGGAGTCCCACAACGACAACTCCATCGCCGACCCCGAGCCGTTCCTGCGCACCAACGTCGAGGGCACCTTCCGCCTGCTGGAGGCCGTCCGGAAATACGGCGTCCGCTACCACCACGTATCCACCGACGAGGTCTATGGCGACCTGGCGCTCGACGATCCCGCCAAGTTCACCGAGGAGACGCCCTACCATCCGAGCTCGCCGTACAGCTCGACCAAGGCCAGCTCCGACATGCTCGTGCGCGCATGGACCCGCACCTACGGCCTGCGCGCCACGATCTCCAACTGCTCCAACAACTACGGTCCCTACCAGCACGTGGAGAAGTTCATCCCCAGGCAGATCACGAACATCGTCGACGGCGTGCGCCCCAAGCTCTACGGTAAGGGCGAGAATGTCCGCGACTGGATCCACACCGAGGACCACTCATCGGCCGTCTGGGACATCCTCACCAAGGGCCGCATGGGGGAGACCTACCTCATCGGCGCCGACGGGGAGAAGAACAACATCACCGTCCTGCGAATGATCCTGGAGGCGATGGGAAAGGACCCCGAGGACTTCGACTGGGTCGCCGACCGCCCCGGCCACGACCGCCGCTACGCCATCGACTCGACCAAGCTCCAGCGCGAGCTGGGCTGGAGGCCGGCCCACACCGACTTCGTCGAGGGGCTCAAGCAGACGATCGACTGGTACGTCGCCAACGAGGCCTGGTGGCGACCGGCCAAGGAGGCCACCGAGGCCAGGTACAGGGCCCAGGGGCAATAGGAGAGGGGAGAGAGACATGGCAGACATCGCATTCGAGAAGGAACTCGCTGTCTCCGAGACCGGCATAGAGGGCCTCAAGGTCGTCGACCTCTCCGTCCACGGCGACTCGCGCGGCTGGTTCAAGGAGAACTGGCAGCGCGCCAAGATGACCGCCCTGGGCATCCCCGACCTCAGGGTCGTCCAGAACAACGTCTCCTACAACGACAGCCGCGGCGTAACCCGCGGCATCCACGCCGAGCCCTGGGACAAGTTCATCTCCGTGGCCCGCGGCAGCGTCTTCGGCGCCTGGGTGGACCTGCGCGAGGGCAGCGAGACCTACGGGAAGGTGTTCACCTGCACCCTGGACCCGAGCAAGGCCATCTACGTCCCGCGCGGCGTTGGCAACTCCTTCCAGGCCCTGGAGGACGGCACCGCCTACACCTACCTGGTGGACGCCCACTGGTCGCTGGAGCTCAAGAAGACCTACACGTTCGTGAACCTCGCCGACCCCGAGCTCAACATCCAGTGGCCGATCCCGCTCGACGAGGCCACCGTCTCCGAGGCGGACCTCAACCATCCGTACCTCAAGGACGTCGTCCCCATGGCGCCCAGGAGGACGCTGGTCACCGGCTGCAACGGCCAGCTGGGCTGCGCGGTGCGTGCGCTCGCCGAGGAGCGCGGCGTCGCCAAGGACTTCGACTTCTGCGACATCGACACCTTCGATATGTCCGACCCGGACGCCTATTCACAATACGACTGGTCGCTCTACGGCACCGTGATCAACTGCGGCGCCTACACCGCGGTGGACAGGGCCGAGACCCCCGAGGGCCGCGTGACCGCCTGGAAGGCCAACGCGACGGGGCCGGCGCTGCTCGCCCGCACCTGCGCCGGGCACGGGATCACCCTGGTCCACGTTTCCTCCGACTACGTCTTCGACGGCACCGCCGAGGTGCACGACGAGGAGGAGCCCCTCAGCCCGCTGTCCGTCTACGGCCAGACCAAGGCCGCCGGCGACATCGCCGTGGCCGGGTGCCCGCGCCACTACATCATGCGCTCCAGCTGGGTCATCGGCGAGGGTCACAACTTCGTGAAGACGATGAAGGGACTCTCCGACCGCGTCGCAGACCCGGACGACAGCCTTGCGCAGGTCACGGTCGTGGACGACCAGCTGGGACGCCTGACCTTCACGCGTGACATGGCGGCTGCGATCTTTCACGTGCTGGGGACGCACGCCCCCTACGGCACCTACGACTGCACCGGCTCCGGCGCGGTCAGGTCCTGGGCCGACATCGCCCGCGCCGTCTTCGAGGCCGCCAACGGCAACGGCGACAAAGTGGTCCCCGTCAGCACCGCCGACTACTACGCCGGCGCCGCCGGCCCAATCGCACCGCGCCCGGTCCACTCCGCGCTCGACCTTTCCAAGCTCGAGTCGGTTGGCTTCCACATGCCCGACTGGGAGGAGGAGCTGGGGGAGTATCTCAAGTAGTGTTAGTTTGACATTTCGATTATCTTGAACTTCTGGTATAGGGATGAGGCCGGCTCGTCCCTATACCAATTTTTATAGTGCGAATTAAATTGATTGTCCAACGATGCGATCTCACCCGATTCTATTCAAGTAATTCATGGCTCTTGTTGTGGTCGGACATGATATAAACCTTGGCCAAGCCGCTCTAAATGGTTAGTGAACCGAGCTGTGGATATTCATCAGCATTTATGTTTTCCAGGTCTCTCTGTCTATCACTCTCTTCTGCGTAAAAACAGTTTCTAGCAATCTAACAGATTGTTGCTAATTTTCAATTAGTAGTTCTATTCGCTAATTGAAAATTATCTTCCACTCGAATTATGTTAGTGTGCCAGCGCTTTGCTGTTACGCATGTTCTTTAAACTCGGACGGCCACCCTGTAGCCATCTTTGAGTGCCTGTTCGGAATCTCTTTGATTCTAGCCTGGCATATGTAAGTGAGGCGAAGAGATGATGTCTACTATGCGGGTGTCGGTGTGCATCCTTTCGTCGGTGCAATACAGCCTCCACCTTTTTATAATTATCGTATGACTTGGTTTCTCATGAGATATATTGAATGGATGTTCAGGTTCAATTGATTTGTCACGAGAGAATGGTGTTCGATTGTCGTCTAAATCGAATGTGCTTATTGCGATTCCTGCATATAATGAAGAGGAGTGCATTGAAAGCACGGTTAATGAGCTCCGTTCGGTTGCTTCAGGGTTTGACTTCATTATTATCAATGATGGTTCACGCGATCGAACGGGTGAGATTTGTGGTTCGTTGAGCTGTAAGGTTGTTACAATGCCAATTAACTGCGGGCTGACCGTTGGTTTTCAGACTGCGGCTCGATATGCCATCGATCATGGTTACGACTATATGATTCAGTTTGATGCAGATGGGCAACATCGACCGGAATATATAGCTGCTTTAGTTGAGAAAGCCGAAACATCTGGTTCCGATATTGTTATTGGCTCGAGGTTCCTAACTGTTCGCAAAGACAAATCGATGCGTATGATAGGTTCGCGAATGATTACCGTGCTAATCAAGATGTTGACCGGCCGTCGTATCAGTGATCCCACATCAGGTTTTAGGTTATTTAGTAGTTCTGTACTCAAAGAATACTATTACGACAACACTCTCAATCCTGAACCCGAATCAATCGCTTTGTTTTTAAAACAAGGGTATTCGGTCTCTGAAGTTCAGGTATCAATGCGTGAACGCCAAGGCGGCGTGAGCTACTTAAATCCTGTAAAGTCAATGCAGTATATGCTTAGAGTGTTTGCTACGCTGCTAATTGTTCAATGGTTTAGGTGATTGTAAATGACTTTTACGTTGCGTGCATTACTCATTATATTTGCTGCTCTTGTTTTCTTCTTCGTTATTCATAAATTGAAGAGATCTCAGATGCAGGTTCTCGATTCCATGTTTTGGATCTTGTTTAGCTTGAGTTTTGTATTGTTGGGCCTATTTCCCGAAATAGCTTTAATTATTTCTTCAGAACTTGGCTTTGTGTCCGCCTCTAATTTTGTTTTTCTTTACGTTATCGCCGTTCTCGTAGTGAGGGATTTCTCAAATTCCTTGCGACTTTCGAAGCAGGAGGAGCGTATTAATGGGTTGGCTCAGTCGATTGCGCTTAGCGATATTGATAAAGCCAAATGATCGACTGATTCTGAACACGTTCTTTTTCAACATTTGCTTTTCTTCTGTACATGCTTTGTTGTAAATAACAAGATTTATTGTGCGTGTTAATTCATGCTTGTATTTCATTTTTAATGCCTGTGCATTTCAGCAATGTACCTGAACCTAGGTTGGTTAATTCTATGTGGGCCGCTTTCTTCATTTCTTCGCTTTTTCTATTGTTCCTCTTGGAGATTCCTGGATTTGCTTTTTCACGTTTGATGTGTTTTAGCAGGATTGATTCACTTTTAGCTGCACCGTTGTTTTCAATTGCATTGCTTGAAATAATAAGCATTATTTACTCTAAGCTTGGATTTTATGCTTCATGGGTAAGTCTGAGTCTCCCCTGTCTACTCCTTGCTTTGATACTTTTACTGATTGCATCATTTAGTCGCTCACGCAATACTGATGTAGCAAAGCCATCCTCGGGTCGTTCAAACTGGTTAATACTATTTCTGTACATTGGCATTGCCTTTGTTATTGCAACTAAAACGTATGTGCTTCCTTTAGATGGGCCGTCTTCTTTCATACAGGATTCGGATAATTCTTTTCATCTTGCTGTTATTAGATCTTTTATTGACAGCGGTGATTATTCGACAGTTAATGTCGGCATTTATCATGATGTGATGTCTAGTTCGATTATTTCAGTTGCTAGCGGCTTTTATCCTGCGGCTTGGCATTTGCTTGCAGCCCTTGTTGCGAGCTTCTCTGGACAAGATGTTGCGTTTGCGACAAACGTTACAAATTATGTAATGCTATTATTTGTCTTACCGTCTAGCGTATTTCTGTTTTTAAAAACAGTATTCAAGGAAGAACGCGGTGTGGTAATTGCTGGGGCGCTAGTATTATTCGCTTTTAATAGTTTTCCCTGGGGCACTTTAATTTCAGTGTCAGGTCCTTTGTTCCCTAATACTTTGGGTCTTATGCTTGTGCCAGCTTGTGCCGCTATTTTTATTAATACGATCGGTGCGTGCGCAAAGCGGTTCAGCCTGAACTACATTGCTGCATTTTTATTAGGCGTTCTATCGCTCTGTTTTTCTCACCCAAATGCAATATTTACGATGGCTGTCCTTCTTGCGCCTTTTGTTGTTTTGCGCTTTTCGCGTTGGTATGTTGTGAAACAAAAATATGTAGATTCTGACATGCCTATATCAGTGAGATTAACTTCCCTCGCGATTCCCGCTTTATTGATTCTAGTTATTTGGATTGTTTGCTTTATTAATCCAGCTTTAAGTAATACTGTTTCTTTCACCTGGGGTGTAACCGCCTCGCATTTACAGGCTATTATTAATGTATTGGCTCTGTCTTTTCGGCTTCCGGCAGGCAATTATCTCCTTGCTTTGTTCGTTGCAATTGGCTTCTTTGCCTTGCTTCGCAATAAAGAGTCTTCATGGTTGTGTTTCTCGTATATGTTCGCTGCCATCATATATATAATCGGGGCATCATCATCCGGGTTTTTAAAGCATTTTCTTGCGGGTTTTTGGTATACCGATCCGTATCGTCTGGGTGCATGTGCCAGCCTCATGGCAATTCCCTTGGCTGCTGTTGGTTTAGAGGCTGTCTATTCGCTTGCTTTGAGGATATTCAACAGACTTGGATATGAACCTTGGGCAAAGATATCAGCTTGTTTTGTATGTTTGATTATTACTATGTGTGCCCTATATGTTAACGATTTCAACTTGCCTGGATTTGGACGGGTTTACACGGGTTTGGGTGATTACCAGAACTGTTCGACGCTTGCGAATGATTCGAAGCGTGACAACTTGTTTGACCCTAAAGAGCGGGTTTTTTGCAAGCGCGTAGCCGAGTTTCTCGAAAAAGATGATAGTTTGATATATAACAACGCAGATGACGGTAGCGCTTTCGCATACCCCTTATATGGCTTAAACCTTCTATACCGCCGATCTGCTGCAGAGATGCTCGGTAATGAGACAAGTGATAATCAAACGCTAAGATTGCATCTCGACAAGCTTGCTACAAACGAAGATGTCCAACGCATCCTTAAAGAAAATGGTATTAAGTACATTCTTGATCTGGACTATGGTGGTGAGGTCAACGACGAGCGCTGCTACTATGGTTACTATACTTGGGACAAATGGCAAGGCATTAATTCGATCGAAGATTCGACTCCGGGACTCAAGCTTCTTATGTCGGAAGATGATATGCGACTTTATGAGATAGACTATTCTGCGTTCAATTAATTATTCTTTCTGTTGTTGTCAAAGCACCTTATGAATAATCTTTAAGGCTAAGTTCCATTTCTATTCATTTTTAGTGCTTCGCGATAAGCCACTCGTCGACAAGCGGGTGGCTTATTATTTTTCATGTCACTGATTCGTAGGAGTATTTCATGTCTCTTAAAAACGCTGTTTATGATGCCATTAACTCAAATAAGTTTGGAAAGGCTTTCTTAAAGGCTCGTCGTGATATTCGGGGCGACGAGGCCGTACGGGCTATCCAATCCGGAACTCATGACTTTATCGATCGTAGCAAGGGCAGTGATAAACTCTGTATTATTCTCGCTGGATATAAGCCAACATTATGGGAAGACGTTTTTGGCCGTATTGCGGCATATGTGCCTTCCGATGTTGATGTGTGCGTAATGACCAGCGGGCTTGTGAACGAAGAGCTTAAGAAAATTGCCGCTGAGCATGGTTGGTCCTATCTTTCGACTTCTGTTAATCATCTATCTTTTGTTCAGAATATTGCGATTGAATGCCATCCCAGGGCTAAGTGGATTTATAAGCTCGATGAGGATATGTTTTTGACCAAGGGCTTCTTTGAGGCGATGCTTGATACCTATGAGGAACTTGAGTCTAACACCCTGTATAAGCCTGCGTTTGTCTCTCCTCTAATTAATGTCAGTTGCTATGGGCATCTTCGCTTGCTAGATAAGTTGAATCTCTTGGATGATTTCAGGAATACCGGTCTCACGGATATGAAATATTCGGATGGTTTGCATCACAATCGACAGGTCATTTCCGAACCTAAGGTCGCTCGCTATATGTGGGGCGAGTCTCAGCCTGTTTTGCGCGATATCGATGCGCTTACGGAGCGCTTCTCAATTGAAAATGAAGGTTTCCAGTATTCAATTTGCCCGATTCGCTATAGTATCGGTGCCATTCTGTTCACACGCGATGCATGGAATGAGTTTGGGCATTTCCCGTTGACCTTTGTCGGAGGTCCATATGGCCTTGGAGACGACGAGGAGCATATTTGCAACTATGCATGCTTTACTGGGCGAGTGATGGTTGTAAATGAAAATATTGTTGTGGGCCATCTTGGTTACGGTGGCGCGCAAACAAAGACGATGGTTGAGTTCCACGCCAATCATCGTGATCAATTTAAGCTTAAGGCGTAGCCGGGGGATATATGTCTAAACCCAACATCAAGATTCTAGTTTCGTGTCATAAGCCCGTCTGCATTCCTTGCTCCGACCTGTATCTACCTGTTCATGTAGGCTCTTTGGACAAGGAGACTATTCCTGGATGCCAGCGCGATGATTGCGGCGAGAATATCTCCGATCGGAATTTCACTTTTTGTGAAATGAGCGGTCAGTATTGGGCCTGGAAAAACTTAGAGGCAGATTATGTTGGCCAATGCCATTACCGCCGTTTTTTCAATTTTGATGAGAAGAAATATGAGTCGAACGATCATGCTCAGATTGAGGATGAATGTTTGTCTCCACTGTCAATTAAAAAGTATCAGCTAGCAAACGAGGCTTTGATTAGGGACTGTGTCGAGAAGGTCGACCTTGTACGCGCTCCTTATTGGGACGTGAGGGGAGTTCCCACTCCTTGCGGCCCTAAAAAAACTATAAGGGACCATATGTGTGCTTATGGCCTTGTTACTCAAGCCGAGCTAGACCATATGGTTGATATTTGCAAGATTGTTCAGCCTGATTATGTAGACGAGCTTGTCGCATATCTTAACGGTTCCAAGTATCTGGGCTATAACTGCTTCGTGATGAAGAAGACCCTCTTCGATGAACTCTGTGCATTTGAGTTTTCGATTCTTCAGCAGTTTGACTTTGAATACGACTATGAGAACAAGACGACTACTCACAAACGTATTTGTGGCTATTTGGGCGAGATCCTATACAGCGTATTCGTTTCTCATATCTCTAAGAGGGGGATTAAGATCGCTGAGCGTCCGCTTGTTTTCTTTGAAGAGACTCCTGCTCCGATTGACGCTGCTGTAGTCGATAGCCAAACGGTTGATATCGTATGGCGCTATGCGGAATCGACGCCTATTAAATTTTCCGTCGCGCTGGAGAGCTTAATTCGTCAGCTTGACGCGAATCGAAAGTATCGATTGCTTCTAATTCATAATTGTCAGTTTAACTTTGCCAATTGCCTTAACATACTCGAGGCTATTCCGGAGAATCTTGAAATTAGACAAGCAACTTTCCCGGTAGTTGGACCCAACAACCTCTTTGGTTCTATGGATGCCGCTGAAGCGCATATTGTCCTTCCTTTTATGCTTCCTCGCATCATGGATGCCGATTCGACTAGTCATCATCGAGTTCTTTGGGTTGAGGGGTGTGCTTTCTTTAAAAAAGACCCAGCCGTAATTATTGAAGGTTCAGTATATTCACTCGCTGCTATAAAGAGCGTTTTCCTCGAGAAAGAGCTTAATAAGCCCGTTTCGTCTCGTTTGCGCGACTTATATCTTGCTGCTGCAGGTGGCTGGGAGATGAGCGAGGCGTCCGCTCTTATAGTTGATTTGTCTCAGCTTTCTACTATCTGTCCTGAGCCATATGAGTTGTACTGTGCCTGTGCATCTGAGCTGGGCATCGATCCAAGAGGCGATTTGGCTAAAGAGTTTCAAAAGTATCAGTCGCATAAAAAGAAACCGGGCAGCGCTAAAGATGCTTTCTGCTTCCCGCTAAGCGTATTTGCGGTTCGAAGCCTTATGATGCGCAAACTAAATTTCAGCTTTATCCCGAATTCGAGCAGTATGCCCGTGGTGTCCTTTGAAGAAGTTGGCATGTGGGCCAACGAGTGCACGGCAAAGGAGTATAAGGCCTCCGATGAGAGTGGATTGTTGCTCTATTCATCGGATACGACTCCATTCTCTGAACCGGCGAATGCACTTTGTCGTGATTATTGGCGTTTGGCCAGGTGTATGGATGTGTATGAGTCACTTTTAGTTATGCTTGCGGAATACCGACCGCTTGGATTAAAACGGACGTTGTTTCCAGTTGGGACAAGGCGACATAGGGTTATGTTTAAGATGGTTTCTCTGATTAGGCGTTTTCGATAGCTAAAATAGTCTATTCAAGCTATCGTCACAGAGTGGCCGTCATAGTAGATTCGACCGTGCTATTGCAGGGACAATTACACGGTCGTCATAATGAAGTTTAAACACATTTAATGGATTGGTGTTTCGAGTCGAACGCCAATCCATTGATGGCAGCGCCCTATAACTCTTGGTTCTCTAATGCGCGGAGTTGCTCTTTGCTGACATGTTCGCAGTGTGTAGTTATGTCCATTGGAACACGATAGATGTCTCCATATACATCTTCGGTAAACTTTCTTAGATTTTTTGGCGCCTGGCAAGAAATCCGTTCAAATGAAATTGTCTGCGTCGGAAACACTTCTCGCTTTTGACAAGCCCATTTGTAATCAGATAAATAGTAGATGTTTTCAATGCCCCAAAGCATGCCATTAGTTATTTGGCCATCAATTATTCCCTGGCTCATTTCGATCGAGCGGTATTTTGCAAACGTTTCTTCTATTTGGGTTGTTAGTGGATCGGATGCTGGAATGAATTCCTTTTCTTTCCATTCGCTGTAGTAGGGGGCGTCTTTCATCTCAGCTATCATTTTCATTCTTAGTTCTAGCTGTTTTTCAAACGTCTTTTTATCGGCGTTGCCGCTCTCTTCAAATATGAACAAGTCTAAAAAGCAGGGATTATTAATGTCTGCGTACATAAAACGAACTTGCTTACAGAAGTTCCAGACATCGTAAACGATTGAGATTCGATACCGTTCGTCATCGCTGACAATATCGATAAGTCTGTCAATCTCCGATCGCATCATGCCGAGATCGCTATCGTCATCCCAAGGAATAAAGCCCTGGTGTCGGATTGCTCCAAGAAGCGTTCCGAATGCAATCCAGTATTGAAGACCGTTGTCTTTACATAATGAGTCAAACTCTCCAAGCAGCTTTGCACATCCGAGTTGCATTGCCCTGAGCCCGCCATTGGCTTTTGGAAGCGATGCGAAAAAACGCTTCTTTGTGTCTTGTAGATCTTCGTTGTCGTTTCGGTAAAGCTGCCAAAGCATCGTTTCGATTCTCATCGAAACGCCGTCGTTATCACTTTTAAGCCATTCGGCCCTAAAATTCAGGTTGTCGTTAATACCGTTGTCAGCCTGCTCGATCCTCGCATTGATGGATCGGTTGAGTTCATAGAGTTCATAGACATCTGAGCGAAGATCTCTAATTGCTCGCTTTGATGCGGGAAGATGGTCGACGATGCGTGACAGGATGCCCATTCTGTATCCTTCGTGTTGAGAATTGAGTTCTGTTTAATATAGCCTACGTAGTTCGATGGTTTTGCGACGACTGATTAAATCTGGATGAGTGGAGCCCGGCTCCCATTAAGCGGTGGATAGCATGATTAAATGCTAAATAAAATTTGTATACCGCCCTTTAATTTGTGGCATCGCTAGTGACTGCATTCTGTTTTGCTATACACCTGCAGTTCCCATTGTTTTTTCTCAACTTTTGCTACGGAGTCGAGGATGAGGCCGGTTGCCAGGCTCAGCCCGCACAGAAACATGAATGAGGCCGCGAGCATGGCTGTGGGGAAGCGGGGGACTAAGCCGGTTTGGAAGTACTCCGCAACAATTGGGATTCCGAGAGTGAGACCTATGACGGCAAAGATGAATGCAATAAGACTAAAGAACTTGAGTGGCCGGTAATCCTTAAAAAGCGTTCCAATCATTGCGATAACTTTAATACCGTCACCTACTGTGTTGAGCTTGGACTCGGAGCCTGCGGGCCTATCTCGATACTCTACTGGTACGTCTTGAATGCGCCAGCGGTGATCGACGGCATGGATGGAGAGCTCGGTTTCAATTTGGAACCCCTCGCTCAAAACGGGGAAGGTCTTGACGAAGGGTTTGCTCATGGCTCGGTAGCCGGTCATCACGTCGTCAAAGCTGTAGCCGTAAATCCACTTGATCATAGCGCGAACAAGATTGTTTCCGAACCCGTGAAATGCTCTTTTGTTCTCTTCTGCATAGGTGCCATTAGAGAGACGGTCTCCGACGGTCATGTCTGCCTCGCCATTAAGGATGGGCTCACAGAGCGATTTGGCGGCTTCGGCGGGGTACGTGTCGTCTCCATCAACCATCAAGTAGCACTCGGCGTCGATATCGCGAAACATTTGGCGGCAGACGTTGCCTTTGCCCTGTCTTGGTTCATGTCGCACTGTGGCCCCGTGCTGCTTGGCTATCTGTGCCGTATTGTCGGCAGAATTGTTGTCGTAAACGTATACTGTTGCGTCTGGCAATTCGCGGTGAAAGTCATCGACAACTTTGCCGATCGTTAATGCTTCGTTGTAGCAAGGGATAATGACGGCGATATTCGAATAGTCCATATAGGACCTCCTTTAATGACTCAACTGGTCGAAAGTATAACCATCAACTATCCCTTTGATTAGATATGGGTTAGTTCTCCAGATTTGTTGCGGTGAGTTATCGTCTGCGCGGGAGGGCTATACTTTCCACTGTTATGTTTTGCGAGACAAGGAGATGGTCCGTGGCTGACAATCTTGAGAGTCAGAAAGCGGTGGCTAAACCGGCCTCTCACGCTAAAAATGATTATGAGAAGGACAAATTTATCCTCAGGCAGTTGGTTACCAAGGATTTTAAGATTAAGTATCGTCGCAGCGTTTTGGGCGTAGCTTGGTCCGTTCTTAATCCTTTGTTGATGATGATTGTCATGTCGATCGTGTTTTCGACTATCTTTGCTCAAGGTCGTAATGGCTCCATCACGCCTGAGATGTATCCGCTTTATTTGATCGTTGGTAACGTGACGTTTTCCGTCATGTCCGAGTCGACGAACCAAGCGCTTATGTCCATCATTTGGGCTTCCTCACTGCTAAAGAAGGTCAAGGTGCATCGCTGGGTATTCCCGGTGCAGAAGGTATTGTTTTCGCTTGTTAACTTCGCTTTCTCTCTGGTCGCCGTCGCCTTGGTCATGCTCTGGTTCCATGTAGTTCCTACTTGGCATTTAATCCTGTTGCCGGTTTGTCTCCTTTTGCTCATGTGTTTCTGCATGGGTTTGGGTTTGATGCTTTCGGCGTTGGCAGTCTTCTTCCGCGATGTTATGCATCTGTGGAGTGTTGTCATTACTGCCTGGATGTATCTGACGCCGATTTTCTGGACGACTGACTTCATTGGCAAGATGGCTCACTGGATTCAGGTTCTGGTGGTTGTGAATCCCATGTACAACTATCTGCAGTTTATGCGCGATATCTTCCTGTTTAATACCATGCCTTCTGCGCTTACGTTTGGTCTGTGCGTTGCTTGGGCTGTTTTTGCTCTTGCCATTGGCTATACCGTGTTCCACAAGACCGAGCACAAGTTTATTCTCTACATCTAAGGAGTGCTGTTCATGACTGAATCTGCTATTGATTACAGCAAGCAGCCCCTTGCTGTCGAGGTTAAAGACGTCACCATGATCTTTAACATGGCGTCTGAGTCGCTTACGAATCTCAAGGAGTACTTCATTAAACTCGCTAAGCACGAGCTGTTCTTTGAGGAGTTCCGGGCGCTTAAGCACATTTCGTTTGATGTGCATCGCGGCGAGGTTGTTGGCCTTGTTGGTACTAACGGCTCCGGTAAGTCTACGATGCTCAAGATTATCGCTGGCGTTTTGGAGCCCAGCGAGGGTGAGGTCAAGGTCCACGGCAATATCGCGCCACTGATTGAGCTTGGTGCTGGCTTTGACCCGGAGCTTACCGCGCGTGAGAATATCTATCTGAACGGTGCGCTGCTCGGCTATACCAAGGAGTTTATCGACGCTAGCTTTGACGAGATCATCGAGTTCGCTGAGCTTAAAGACTTCGTTGACATGCCGCTGAAGAACTTCTCTTCGGGTATGGTCGCGCGTATCGCCTTTGCTATCGCTACGATTACCGAGCCGGATATTCTGATCGTTGATGAGACGCTTTCTGTTGGCGATGTCTTTTTCCAGCAGAAGTGTGAGCGCCGCATTCAGCACTTTATTGAGAGCGGCGACGTCACGGTTCTGTTCGTTTCTCACTCCATGGAGCAGGTTGAGCGCATTTGCCAGCGTGCCGTATGGATCGAGAAGGGCGATCTACGCATGGATGGCCCCGTGGATGAGGTTTGCAAGGCGTACCACGACCAGTTCAAGTAGGCTATAATTTATTAGCCGCGTGAACTTGCACTCGCTTGGATACGCGACTTTATGCTCCATTAGCTCAGTTGGATAGAGCAGGGGACTTCTAATCCCAAGGTCGACGGTTCGAATCCGCCATGGAGCACCAAAAGAGTTTTTGAAGACCCGGTTATCATGCCGGGTCTTTGCTTTATAAGCGTTCAGCCGTGACATTGTTTAACGCGGACTGTAAGGCATGGGGATGACTTGCAGCCTTATTTCGATAATGGTTGCATGCTTGGTTATGGGGCTTATACGATAATAAGTGTGTTCGCTTCCTTTTCGGTACCCCTTGCTATGGCGGTCGTCGCCGCTGATGATGCCGCCTTGATTTTGCTCCTCTTAAACATGTGATGGGGAGACAATCCGCTGCTTACCCGCTGCACTCCTTGTAGAGCTCGAGCGCCTTCTTAAGGTAAGTTTTGGCATAACGGTAGTAGATATGGGACCACTCGCCAACGTTATCGCCTTCTGCCTCTTTAAGCAGTGCCCATGTGTACCAGCACCAGCCCGCCATGCCCACCTGGCCCAGGTTGTGACGCCATTCCGCATCGGTTGGCTTGCGGCTGAAGTAATGCTCTAGTGCCCTGCGCATTTTCTTCTCGGTTAACTGTTCACAAACACAGAATGTTCCAAAATCGTTAGCATAGTCGCTCATACCGGCGTATTCCCAGTCAATGAGATCGACATGGCCGTCGCCGCTTACGAGGAAGTTGAGACTAAAGAAATCATTGTGGCAGAGGACCGGATCGCCGCCGTCGGCAATGAGCATCCTGTTCAGTTCGGCTGCCTGCGTATCCATCTCGGACAAATCCGGCACATCGATGGGCCCGTGTTTTAGAATGGCACGTTCGTAGCCCCTTCCCTCTTCATAGAAGCTAAAATAGCGATTAACTTTTGCACCGCTCTCGTGAAGCCTGCGGGCCATTTGCATGGCTTGGGCCAATTGGGCGTCGTCGTGAACGTCGAGGTTTCTGCAATTCGTCACAAATCGTGACACCTTCCAGCCGCGGCGGGGATTCGCAAAAACAAAGGTGGAGTCAAGGCCGAGCGTGCATGCGGTTTCGAGTGCGGTTTTTTCGGCTTTGCGGTCTACAAGGAGCTCGGTTCCTACGCCGGGGTGGCGGTAGACCCACTCGCCGTCATCGGTCGTAAAGTGGCAGCTGAGGTTCGTAAGTCCCTGTTTGAGCGGATAGACGTCACGAATTTCTGATTTATCGCATCCCAAGACGGCAACGATGTTGTCGAAAATCTCGGAATCAAGGTTTTCGAGGAAAAGAGGGTCGAAGTTGCGCAGCTCGTCGAGTGAGTCGAACTCGTGGATGGTGGGCGGATCGTACCTGCGGATTTGCATGTCAAGCTCGTCGATATGATCGGCATAGAGATCTTCCCAGAGCTTGTTGCGGGTTTGGGGGAGGTCGTATTCTTCCTCAAGAATTTCTCGAAAACGAGTTGAGAACTCTCGATCGAAATAAGCGTGGCCAATCATGTACCATGCATCGGACCCGCCGACCCTAACTTTGGTGATGCGGTCGTGGGTGTCGGTTTCCAGACACCATTCAGGTGTCTGGCCCTGGTTGAACTCGGCTGAGTAGTAGGCCTTCCAGGCATGGTCTGTGAAAGGGTTCTTCTCGAAATAGTTATCCGAGGAGCAGATGTACGTATTGCCCAACATCTCACGCACGAGCATAATCGAGGAATTGTTATTGCGCTCAGCGTAGGCGCAATTCACGATGATTTTAACGCCATATTTGTCCTCGAGGTAGTAGAAGGACTCCTTCTTGTATCCCACAACGACGACGATGTCGAAAATCCCGGCTTCGTGTAGCTGTTCAATTTGGCGCTCGATCAGGACTTCGCCACGAACTTTAAGAAGCCCCTTGGGGCGTTCATAGGAGATGGGGGCGAAGCGACTGGAGAGGCCTGCCGCAAGGATAACGGCATTGTCCACGGCGTAGGGTTTTAGTGCGGTCATGCCCTTAGGCGTGAGGCGGGCGTCCTTGATGAGGCCGGCTTCTGAGAGGTCTATTACGGCGGCATTTGCCGCTGTAAGCCCAATCTCGCACTCGCCCGCAAGTTGTTGTTGCGTAATGCCGGGGCGTCTGCTCAGGGCATAGAGGACGTTAAACTGTTTATGCGTAAGCTGCATTAATGGTTCCTTTGCGTTCGGTTTTGTCAAATGCTATCGCAAACCTGAACAGCCGAAGGCATTACTTTCCGTTTTACTATCCATTGGAGGGTTCGAGCAAATGTCATTTGTTCGAACCCTCCAATACGTGAGTGGGGGAGACTTTTATCAAAAAGGCGTTATGGACTGTTACGTGCAACTCTTAAACCAAATGTCGTCTAGCATTCAGGGTGGCCGGCGATGATTAATGCTTAACCCTACGCCTCCGTGGGCTCCACGCCCAGCTCGTTGCGGACGAGCTCGAAGGCGGCGGCGATGGCCTTGTCCATGTCGTAGTACTTGTAGCCGCCCAGGCGACCGGCGAAGATCACGTCGCCCTCCTGTGCTGCTAGTTCCTCGTACTGCTTGTAGAGGGTCTCGTTCTTGGCGTCGTTGATGGGGTAGTAGGGCTCGTCGCCGGGCTTCCAATCTGCCGGGTACTCGCGCGTGATGACGGTCTTGTCCTGCGTGCCAAACTCAAAGTGCTTGTGCTCGATGATGCGCGTGTAGGGAATCTCGCGCTCGGTGTAGTTGACCACGGCCACGCCCTGGTGGTCCTGCTCGTCGAGCGTCTCGGTCTCAAAGCGCAGACTGCGGTACTCGAGCGTGCCCAGCTTAAAGTCGTAGAACGCGTCGATGGGGCCGCAGTAGATCGTCTTGGCGGCGATATCGGGCTCGGAGGCGATCAGCTCCTTGTACTCCACGCCGCAGCGGACCTCGATCCCCTCGAGCATGTTGGCGACCATCTTGGTGTAGCCGCCCATGGGGATTCCCTGGTAGCGGTCGTTGAAGTAGTTGTTGTCGTAGGTAAAGCGGCAGGGGAGGCGCTTGATGATGCTCGCGGGCAGGTCGCGGCAGTCGCGGCCCCACTGCTTCTCGGTGTAGCCCTTCACGAGCGTCTCGAAGATGTCGCGGCCGACGAGCGACAGCGCCTGCTCCTCGAGGTTCTGCGGTTCGCCGATGTTCTCGGCGGCCACCTGCTCGGCGATCTTGGCCTTGGCGTCTGCCGGCGTAACGACACCCGGCCACATCTTGGCGAAGGTGTTCATGTTAAAGGGCATGTTGTACATGTTGCCGTGGAAGTTGGCGACCGGCGAGTTGACGTAGTTGTT
The DNA here is from genome assembly GCF_052118905.1 of Collinsella sp. LCP21S3_A3. Taxonomy (NCBI): domain Bacteria; kingdom Bacillati; phylum Actinomycetota; class Coriobacteriia; order Coriobacteriales; family Coriobacteriaceae; genus Collinsella; species Collinsella sp. LCP21S3_A3. The sequence goes on from NZ_JBQKGH010000004.1 coordinate 24,588, forward strand.
GAACTCGGCGAAGCGGTTAACGTAGTCCCACACGTCCCTCATGGAGGTGTGGAAGATGTGCGCGCCGTAGCGGTGGACCTGGATGCCCTCGACGTCCTCGGTGTAGATGTTGCCGGCGATGTGGTCGCGGCGGTCGATGACCAGGACCGACTTGCCGGCGCGCTTGGCGGCATTGGCAAAGACGGCACCCGAAAGGCCGGCACCGACGACGAGGTAATCGTACTGGGACATGGATATGCTCCTTTGTATGTCAATTGGACGGTTACTTTAGATTTGGGGACAAACGTACCTGATGTGTTCGTCCCTGGGGTTAGTGTAGCAGACGCTCCTTCAGCAGCTCCAGTGCGTGAGCGTTGCCAGGTTTCCAAATGATCTTAAGGACCCACTATTCTGCTTTCAAACACTCGGGCAAGACGTTTGCTACTGCATCCATTGCCTGCGGCCTCAGGTACTGCTCATTGAGCTTTGCCTTTTTGTAGGCATAGCGAGTGTCTGCCGAGTATTTGATCAATACGTCGGTGAAGAATCGCTCCCAACTTAGGTACTTGCGGCTTTCGATATAGCTCGAAGGATCCTTGAGGATTTTTGGAATGTCGTTGTTGGGGATGAGGCCGGATTGCAGAAGCGTCCACTCAAATGATTCCGGGAGGAACAAGCGAACGTTCTTGTAAACGCGCTGTCCCAGCACCTTTTCGATGTAGGGACCAAACGCTGCGCCGTCTCCAATGGCAAGAACGTTTTGCTCGGGGCATTCGTGAATCGTTCGTTTTAGGTTTGCTACGCCGGTAGCGGTGTAGCAGGGGATTCCCAGTCGGTTGCAAAGGGCGCTGTAGAATTGATAACCAGACTTGCTATCCTCGACAATTACGGCATCGGGATTGTCGAAACCTACGTTAAGGTCCTGATACAGCATACTTGCCGTGTGGTCATATAGCGGCTTGGTCACCGAGTAGAAGCGCCTGTCGCTCTTGCGGCCATTGATCGTCTTGCTTGTGGTGTTGACCAGTTTTAGGATCTCGTCGACGCTGTAGGGGAGCTCGTTGGCGTCGCGACGAGATATCAGAACAAAATAGTTGGACGAGCCGTTGACGGCTTTGGCGAAGTCCTTTGAGTAGATAAACTCGTTACCCTCATCTAGAAAGACGATTGAATCTTCGATGATCGACAGCTCGCGCTCCCAGCGTCTGCCAGAAAGCGTTTCGCAAGGTACGTCGCAGCTGAGTGCAACGCCGCTTTCCGGTCCTCGGTCGTTGTAGTCGCGAATCATCGAGATGAGCGTCGTTTTGCCCGTGCCGCTGTTGCCGCGTATGAAGGAAATATTTCGTTTAAACGTGAGCGTGTATTTGACCTTTGCACGCTCTACGACAACGGTGTGCGTTCCCCTCATTACTCATCAACATCCAAAAAGTCATTCGTGGCACCGACAAACTCCTGCATGTTCCTGACGATGCGGCCATCGTTTTCAATGCGGATTTCAAAGTTCTTCCAGGGGAATTTCATAATGTGGTATAAGGTCACCAGCACATCCTGTTCTTTGCCGATCTTGAGTAGCCAGCGGGCACAGTTGTCTCCGCAGGTGGATGCGTTAAACACCATATTTGGGAGATTGCGCACCAGCAGCAGCGTCTTAACGCCGCCGGACAGTTCGAGTGGAGTGATTGAGCCCAGCTGCTTGCTTACGATGTTGTGGGGACCGATGAGCTCTGATCCGTCCACGCGTTTAATAATCTGTGCGGCCATGGGGTCTTCGAACCATGAGTCCAAGTATGAGTTCCTAAAATAGGTTTCGGTATCGTAGATGGAACCGGGGTAATCCCCCAGGTGAATGCTCAGCATGTGGGTCTCCAGACGTAGTGTGACTGCAACGATTATATGCCAGTAATAAAATGCCGGCAGCAGCGAGGTCGCTACTGCCGGCGCTGGCTTTATTAGCGCGTGGTCGTGTTGATGGATTTGCTCGCGACGCTACTTTTCGAGATGCTCCTTCAGCAGCTCCAGCGCGTGAGCGTAGCCCTGGAGGCCTTCGCCGGTGATGGTGGCGAAGCAGGCCAGGCGGGCGTAGCTCACCTGGCGGAAGTCCTCGCGCGTCTCGACGGCGCTGATGTGGACCTCAACGGCGGGGATGGCGACGGCTTTAAGCGCGTCCAGGATGGCTACGCTGGTGTGCGTGTAGGCTGCTGGGTTGATAACGATGCCGTCGACCTTGCCGTAGGCCTCCTGGATCTTGTCGACGATGCTGCCCTCGTGGTTGGACTGGAAGACCTCGACCTCGTCAAAGCCCTGTGCGGCTCCTGCCTCCTGGCAGATCTGGACCAGGCGGCCGTAGTTGTCGCTGCCGTAGATGCCCGGCTCGCGAATGCCGAGCATGTTGAGGTTGGGGCCGTTGATGACGAGTGCTTTCATGGTTGCTTCCTTTGCGGTCTGGTTGGTGGCGGGGCTTGCTGTCTGCGGCGTTTGCCCAGATAAAACCTGCCAAAATAAACCTGTCCCTTTTTGGCAGGTTTTAGAGGGCGTCGAGGACGGCGCGGGCGGTGTTGGCGGCGCAGTCGCGTGAGTCGATGATGTAGTCGGCCCAGGCGCGGTAGCGCGGCATGCGCTGCTCGGCGAGCTTATCGATGCCATCGCGGGCGGTGATGGGGCGGCCCTTGTGGGCGAGTTCGTCGAGCCCGCGGTTGAGCATCACGATCTGGCTGTTCTGGTGCAGCAGCGGATAGTTCTCGTCACGCGTGACCACGCCGCCGCCGGTGGAGAGTACCAGGCCGCTTCGCTTGGAGATGTCGGCCAGCGCCGCCGTCTCCTGCTCGCGGAAGGCCGCCTCGCCGCGCTCGACGATAAAGTCGGCACAGGGCATGCCCAGACGCTCCTCGAGCGCGCGGTCCAAGTCGATGTGCTCGCGACCCGTGAGCTGGGCGATCTGCTCGCCTACGCGGGTCTTGCCCGAACCCGGCATGCCGATGAGCGCGATGTTCTGCTCGCGGCGAGACAAGCGCTCCGTTACGTCCAGGATGTGCTCGCGCGGTGTAATCTGACCGGTGTAGCGCTCGACAGCCTGTGCTGCTTGGGCCACGAGCATCAGCAGGCCGCCGATGCAGGGGATGCCGCGGCGCTCGGCCTCGAGCATCAGACCCGTGCGGGCGGGATTGTAGACAATGTCGATGACGCCTTCGAGCGCATCGAGCCCTTCGAGCGTGCAGGGCGCGTCGGGGCAGTGGGGAAACATGCCGGCAGGCGTGCAGTTGACGAGCAGCGTCGCGTCGGACTGCTGTGCGATGTTATCGTAGTTGACCTCGCTCGTGCGGCCGACAGGCACAACGACGGCGCCCAGGTCACCGAGCACCATACTGGCCGTGGTGCCGGCGCCACCGGTGGCGCCGAGCACGAGGACCTTCTTGCCGGCAACCTCCACGCCCAGCTCCTCGACTAGACACTGAAAACCAAAGTAGTCGGTGTTGTCGCCGCGCAGGCGGCCGTCGGGTAGGCGCGTGATGGTGTTGACGTTGCCCATGCGCTTGGCCAGGGGACTCAGCTCGTCCAGGTAGTCCATGACGGCGCGCTTGTAGGGGATGGTCACGTTGGTGCCCTCCCACTCGTCGCCCGTCATAAAGGCTTCGAGGTCCTCGGGCTCGCGCTCAAAACGCACGTACTCCAGGCCCGCGAGCTCTTTGTAGATGGTCGGGGTGTAGCTGTGGCCCAGCACGTGGCCCAGCACGCCGTAGGGGCGGGTTGCAGCGGTTTCGGTCATCTAGAGCACCTCCGTGTAGCTGCCAAAATAGGTGAAACTCTCGCACACATCGTCGATGGAATCGAGCAGGTCGTCGAGGGCCTTGCTGCCAAAGGGGCAGTCCAGGTCAAAGTAGAACATAAACTCAAAATCATGCCCGGGGATGGGGCGGCTCTCGAGCTTGATGAGGTTGATGTTGAGCGCGTAGAAGCGCTCGAGTACGCGGTAGAGGGCGCCCGGCTCGTTTGCCGTGGTGATCATGAGCGAGGTACGGTTGGCACCGGGGTAGACGCGCGGCTCGCGGCAGATGACAACAAAGCGCGTGTAGTTATTGTCCGAGTCCTGGATGTTGGGCTCCAGCACCTCCAGACCGTAGAGCGCGGCGCAGCTGCGCGAGGCGATAGCGGCGACGTCGGTGCGATCGGAGTTGGCGACCATCTCGGCCGACATAGCAGTGTTGGGGTACTTGGTGGCGTGCAGGCTGTGGGCTTCGATAAAGCCGGCGCACTGTGCGATGGCCTGGCCATGGCTGTAGACCTCGCGCACGTCGGCGAGCTTGGTGCCGGGCTTGACGAGCAGGTTGTGATCGATCTTGAGGCGCAGCGAGCGCACGATGTGGAAGTCGAACTGGGCGAGCAGGTCGTAGACGACGTTGACCGAGCCGGCGGTTGAGTTTTCGATGGGCAGCACGCCAAACTCGCAAAAGCCGTCGCGCACGGCGCGCATAACGCCCTCAAAAGTCTCAAAGAACGCGATATCAGGCACGTCGAAGAGCTTGCAAGCGGCGATTTGGCTGTAGGCGCCCTCGACGCCCTGGCAGGCGACGGAGGCCGTTTGAGGGAAAGGTGTGTCAAATGCTGCTGCCGTGGCATGGGCCTTTTGCGACACGGTGATGCCCTTGAGCTCGTTGATGTAGCGCTGCTGCTCGGCCTTGCTCATGCTCATGAGGAGGCGGAACAGGGTAATGGTCTGGGCCTCGTAGCGCTCGGGTGCTCGGCTGGCGAGGTTGTTGAGTTTGGAGCGCTCGCGGGCGGGGTCGAAGACGGCCTTGCCCATCTCGACTTTTGACTTGGCGACCTCGGTGGCAATATCCATGCGCTCGATAAAGCTATTGAGGAGCGTGGTATCAATGCCGTCGATGGCCTGGCGAATATCGGCAAGGTCCATGGAGACCCCTTTCGTGAATCGTTGCCTGGGGTAGCTAATTTGGGACGGGGCTTTTTTAGCTACCCTTTGACTGGTGGCGAATCGATGGGTGCCGGGGCAAATACTCACTGGCATATGGGGGTAGCTAAAAAAGCCCCGTCCCAAATTAACTACCCTCGGGGTGGGCGGGCTAGCGTTGGGCAGCGTCCTCCAGGAGGGCGTCCCAGATGGCGAGCGCCGCGGCTGCCTCGGCTACGGGGACGGCGCGCGGGACAATGCAGGGGTCGTGGCGGCCGTGGACCGAGAGCTCCGCATTTTCCATGGCGTCCATGTCCACGGTCTGCTGCTCGCGACCGATGGAGGGCGTCGGCTTTACGGCCATCCGCCACATGACGGGTGCGCCCGTTGAAATGCCGCCCAGGATGCCGCCGGCGTTGTTGGACTCGACCGCAATCTCGCCGGTCTCGGCATCAACGCGATACGGGTCGTTGTTCTCGCTGCCGCGCATGGCGGCCACGGCAAAGCCCATGCCAAACTCCACGCCCTTTACGGCGGGAATGCCAAAGGCGATTTGCGCGATGCGGTTCTCGATGCCATCGAACATGGGGTCACCGATACCCGCGGGGAGCCCATAGATGCCGCACTCCACGATGCCGCCGATGCTATCGAGTTCATTGCGCGCGGCGAGTATTTCCTCGCGCATACGGCCGGCAGCAGCAGCGTCGATGCACGGTAGGTCGTTCGAAAGGATCGCCTTGCGGTCGGCCTCGCGATAGACCATGTCGTCCATGGGCAGGTCGGAGATGCCGCCGATCTGCGCGACGTGCGCCATCACCTGAATGCCGCGGGCCTCGAGTGCCTGCAGCGCGATGCCGCCGGCGATGCATAAGGGGGCCGTAAGACGTCCAGAGAAATGCCCGCCGCCGGCGACGTCGTGCATGTTGTGGTACTTCACGCGCGCCGGAAAGTCTGCGTGCCCGGGGCGGGGCTTGCGGCGCAGCTCGGAGTAGTCCTTGGAGCGCGTGTTGGTGTTCTCAATGATCGCAGCGATGGGCGCGCCGGTGGTGTGTCCATCGACCACGCCGGCAATGATGTGCGCGGCGTCGGCCTCGCGGCGCTTGGTCGCGGTCTCGTCGCGACCGGGGGCGCGACGGTCCAAAAACGCCTGCAGCTGCTCCTGGTCAACGGCGATACCTGCCGGAATGCCGTCGAGCGAGCAGCCGATGGCGGGGGAGTGCGACTGGCCGAAGATGCTTAAGTGCAAAACGTTGCCAAAGGTCGAGGACATGCTACTCCTCCTCGAGCGTGACCTTGCCGCCCAGCAGGCGGTAGTGGTCGAAGAAATCGGGATAGGACTTGTTGACGGCCTCGGCGCCGTGGATCACAACTTCGCCGGTAGCACGGCTCGCGGCGATGGCGGCCATCATGGCGATACGATGGTCGTTGTGCGAATCGACCTCGCCGCCGGTAAAGGCGTCGACGCCCTTGATGATGAGATCGTCGCCGGCAATGCGCACCTGCGCGCCCAGTGCAGTGAGCTCGCGTGTGGTGGTGGCCAAGCGATCGGATTCTTTGATGCGTAGGCGGGCACAATCGCGGATGAACGTGCGGCCCTGCGCCAGCGATGCTACGGCCGAGATAACGGGCACCAGGTCGGGAATGTCGTGGGCACTCATCTCAAAGCCTGCGAGCTTGTCGGACTGCACGGTGGCGGCGTTGGTGGAGCGCACGATGCGGGCGCCAAAGCGCGAGAGCGCGGCAAGCACGTTGCGATCACCCTGGGCCGAGCTGAGTGACACACCCTCGACGGTGATGGGGTCGGAGCCGATGGCGCCGGCACACAGCCAAAAGGCCGCATTGGACCAGTCGCCCTCGACGGCTACGTTGCCGGGCGTGCGGTACGAGCCGCTGCTCACGCGGAAGTTCGTGACCTCGGGCTTGCCATTCTTGGCGGGGATGCGCTCGACGTTGACCTCGACGCCGAAGGCCTTCATGGCCTGGATGGTCAGGTTGATATAGGGACGGCTCTCGATAAGGCCGGTCACCTGCACGCAGGAGGGCTGGGCCAGCAGCGGGGCCGCCAGCAGCAAGCCGGAAATGTACTGCGAGCTCACGTTGCCCGGCAGGATAAACGTGCCCGGGCGCATGCGGCCACTTGTCTTGAGCGGAAAGCCGCCCAGGCCCTGCAGGTCGCAGCCGGCGGCGATGATCTCGTCGGAGAGCGGGGAGAGCGGGCGGGCGCCCAGGCGGCCCTGGCCCACAAACGTGGCCTCTGCTCCCAGCGCGCAGGCGACGGGCAGCATAAAGCGGAGCGTGGAGCCGCTCTCGCCGCAGTCGAGCGTGCTGCCGGCAAGTGCTTTGAGCAGGCCAAACTCAATACTTTTCATAGTGGGATGGACTTGGAAGCCATCCTCGACGGTCTCGATGCGGGCGCCGAGCGCCGTGAGGCAGCGCACCGTGGCCTCGATATCGGCGCAGGTGGTGTTGCAGGTCACATGCGTCTCTCCGTTGGCAAGGGCGGCGCAGATGATGAGGCGGTGCGCCATCGACTTGGATGCGATGGCGGGGACGGTGCCCTTGAGTGGGGACGGAGTGATGCGGGCTAGCATGCGGAGGCGTCTCCCTTCTGGCCGAGGCCCTCGGCAATTAAATCATGGAAGGTGGAAAGCGGCGTGCGGTCGATGCTGCAGCGGCCAATGTCGTGTGGAATCACCAGGTCGATGGTGTCACCGGCTCGTTTTTTGTCGTGCAGTGCCTCGGCAAAGACGGCGTCGGCGGAAAGCTCGCAGCGGGTCTTGAGGCCGTGGCGGGCGCAGAGCTCCTCGATGCGGCCGGGCAGCTCGGCGTCGCAAATGCCGTGCAGGGCTGCGGCGCGCGTGATGATGCCCATGCCGATCGACACGCAGTTGCCATGTCCCAGCTCAAAGTGCTCGCAGGCCTCGACAGCGTGTCCAGCGCTGTGTCCAAAGTTGAGGAGCTTGCGCTGGTTGGACTCGCGCTCGTCGGCAACGACCACGGCGCGCTTGATGTCGATATTGCGGGCGATGATGAGCGCCACGCGGGCAACGTCGCGGTTGAGGAGCTCCAGCGTGAGCGGGGTCTTCTCCAACTCGGTGAAAAGCTCGGGGTCGGCGATCACGGCGTGTTTGACGACCTCTCCGCAGCCATCGGCGAACTGCTCGGGCGTGAGGGTGGCGAGACACCCCACGTCGGCAATAACCACACTCGGCTGCCAAAAGGCGCCGGCCAGGTTTTTGCCGGCAGCTAGGTCGATGGCCGTCTTGCCGCCCACCGACGAGTCCACCATGGCGAGCAGGCTCGTGGGGATCTGCACAAATTTACAGCCGCGCATGTAGGTGGCGGCCACAAAGCCAGCCACGTCGCCTACGACGCCGCCGCCGAGTGCCACGATCACGTCGGAGCGCGAAAGCTCGTGCTCGGCCACAAACTCCAAGATGTTGATGTAGGTCTCGGCGCGCTTGTGGGCCTCGCCGGCCTCGAAGGTGCAGACACTCACCGTATAGCCCGCAGCCTCCAGGCTCTGCTTAACAGGCATTTGGTAGAGCGGACCCACATTGGTGTCTGTCACAATGACGGCGCGCGATCCGCCGGCGGTGGCGCGCACGAGCGGGCCCGCCTGCTCCAGCAAAAACGTGCCGACGTGCACCTGGTAGGGGCGTGCGGTGTCGATATCGATGGTAATCGCCATAAGCTTTGGTCCTTTCGACCTGGCGTGATAGGTGGTCTAGTGGGCGGCCTCGTCGTCGAGCGCGCGCTTGATGCGGTCGCCCTCGGCAAGGAGATTCTCAAGATAACGCTGGTCGCGGTCCTTGAGCGCACGGCTGTAGGCGCTAAGCGAGTCGATCAGATGGTCGATCTCGAAGGCAAGTGCGTCGGCGTCGTCAATCATGAGCTCCGACCACATCTGGGGGTTGAGGTGCGCCACGCGGGTAAGATCGCGGTAGCTACCGGCCGAAAAACCGTGGTGAACCTGGGCGGTCGGGCTTTTGACGTAGGCGTTTGAGACGACGTGCGCGAGCTGGCTCGTAAAGGCGATCACGCGGTCGTGTTCGGCGGCGGTGGTCACGCTGAACTTGCCAAACCCTAAGGGGCGCACCATCTCGCGCACCTGGCCTAAAAGCTCAAGCTTGAGCGCATCGTCCACTGCAGGCGGCACGAGCACGAGTGGCGCGCCCTGGAACAGGTCGGCACGGGAGTGAGCGTAGCCCGAGTACTGGGTGCCCGCCATGGGGTGCGCGCCCACAAAGTAAAACCCGTACTCGCGGGCAAGCTCAAAGGCACGCTCGCACACGATGCCCTTCACGCCCACGGTGTCAATCACCACGGGCCCCATGATGGCCTCGGTATCGGTGGCGTCGGCGAGCGCTTGGGCGTGCCTCTCGAGCCACTCGATGCAGGCCTCGGGGTAACAGGCCAGCACGATGATGTCGCACTCGCCGAGCGTCTCGTCGTTGAGCTCGCCGGAGACGGTGCCCATGCTGGCGGCCGTCATGACGTCATCGTCGGGGTCCCAGGCCAGCACGCGGACGCCCGCCTGCGCATAGCCGCGGGCAAAGCTGCCGCCGATCAGCCCCAGGCCCACAATGCCGGCGCGTTTGGGGCCGCCCTGGTTAACGCGCGCGTTTCTCACCGTACCCATGTGCTACTCCATGGTCTCTTGGCAGACGACCTCGCGGATGGCGCGGATGCGGCGCATGGTGTCGTCGAACTGGTCGGGGGTGAGGGCCTGAGCGCCGTCGGACCACGCGCGGCTAGGCTCGTCGTGGACCTCGATTTCCAGGCCATTGGCGCCGCAGGCGGTCGCGGCGAGCGCCATGGGTTCAACGTAGCGGGTGTAGCCGGTCGCATGGCTGGGGTCGGCCACGACGGGCAGGTGCGACAGGTGGTGCAGCACCGGCACGGCGTTGAGGTCGAAGGTGTTGCGGGTACGGGTCTCGAAGGTGCGGATACCGCGCTCGCACAGGATAACGTTGTCGTTGCCCTCGCTCATGATGTACTCGGCAGCCATGAGCAGCTCGTCGACGGTGCCGGACATGCCGCGCTTGAGCAGAATCGGGGTCTGGGTCTTGCCGACCTCCTTGAGCAGGGGGAAGTTCTGCGCGTTGCGGGCGCCAATCTGCATGACGTCAATCTTCTTATCCAAGAAGACCTGCACGTCGCGCGGGTCCATGATCTCGGTGACGATCGGCATGTCGAGCTCGGCCGAGGCCTCGCATAGCAGGTCCAGGCCGGCGGGGCCCATGCCCTGGTAGGCGTAAGGGGAGGTGCGGGGCTTGTAGGCACCGCCACGCAGCATGGTGGCGCCGGCGGCCTTTACGCGACGGGCGATGCGAATGAGGTTTTCGCCCTCGACGGAACAGGGTCCGGCGATGACCTGGAACTGGTCGCCGCCGATCTTGATGCCGTGGCCGCAGTCGATGACGGAGTCCTCGGGGTGGAACTTGCGGTTGGCACGCTTGAACGGCTCGGAGACGCGCTGCACGCGCTCGACGACGTCCATGGACTCGAGCAGGAACGGGTCGATCTTGGTCGTATCGCCCACCAGGCCGATGATGGTCTCGTTCTCGCCCCGCGACACGTCGGTTTTGAGACCCTTCTTCTCAATCCAGCTGACGATGTGGCCGATGGCCTCATCGCTTGCGCTCCGCTTTAAAATTGCAATCATGGTGTGCCTCTCACCTCGATGGATAACCCTTGCAAAAACGGCCCGCAGTGCGAGCCGTATCATATGGTGCATGAGAGTTTATACTAATTATTTCACTTTTGCGTCCTAAAGTGAGCCGCTGCGCTTCGTCTCCCACGTAATTGCAGAGCTTTTTCTATTATGTTGTTAGCTCGTGGTGCACTTGGGTATAATGCCAACCGTTGGCCCTATTAGCTCAGGGGATTAGAGCGTCTGCCTCCGGAGCAGAAGGCCGTTGGTTCGAATCCAACATGGGGCACCATCGAACGTAAGACCGTCCGAACCTCGCATGGTCCGGGCGGTTTTTCTTATATCGACGCGACGTGATAGGACGTGGTATGGCAACGACGGATATCGAGCGCGGACTTTCGACCGCCGAGGTCGAGGAGCGCATTGCCGCCGGCAAGATCAACCGCAACATGGAGCTTAAGACCAAATCGGTTCGTGAGCTTATCATCGAAAATCTCTGCACGCTGTTCAATCTGATCAACGTGATTTTAGCGATTTTGGTCATTATGACCGGATCGTTTAAGAACCTGACGTTCCTGTTCGTGGTGTTCCTCAATACCGCCATTGGCGTCATCCAGTCCATGCGCTCCAAAAAGATGGTCGACAAGCTCACGCTCCTCACTTCTAAGAAGGCCATCGCGGTGCGCGACGGCGCCGAGGTGGAGCTCGACTTGGACCAGATCGTGCTCGACGACATCATTCGCCTGGGGCGCGGGGACCAGATACCTGCCGACGCCGTGGTGGTATCGGGCGAGGCGCTCGTTAACGAAAGTCTGCTGACGGGCGAGAGCGACCTCATCAAAAAGCAGCCTGGCTCCGAGCTCATGAGCGGCAGCTTTATCGACTCGGGCCTGTTGCGTGCCCGCGTGGTCCATGTTGGTGCGGATAACTATGTGGCCAAGATCAACAACGAGGCCAAGTACGTCAAAAAGGTCAATTCCGAGATCATGAACGCGCTCAACGCCATCGTGCGTTTTGCAAGCGTCATCATGATTCCGCTTGGTCTGGCTCTGTTCGCCTCGAGTGTAAGTGGGTTGTGGGACGCCGCGGGCGCGCCGGGCGATAGCGCGCTTTCGTGGTGCTTTTCCGAGCTGCTGGCCGGTCGCGTGCCTTCGTCGGCGCTGCTGTCCACGGTGGGCGCTCTTTTGGGCATGATTCCGCAGGGCCTGGTGCTGCTGACCTCATCGGTGCTTGCCATCGCGACGGTGCGCCTGGCGCGCCGCAAGGTACTCGCGCAACAGCTCTATTGCATCGAGACGCTCGCGCGCGTCGACGTGCTGTGCCTGGACAAGACGGGCACCATCACGTCTGGTCGCATGGAGGTCGAGGGCACCTATCCGTTGCCCGTTGAGGGTGTGGGCTTGGCCTCGGACGAGGCATCTGTCCCCGTCGATACTACCGTGCTCGATTTTGCGCTTGCCAATGTCGCGCGCGCGACCTCGGCTGATGCCAATGAGACCTGTCAGGCGCTGCTCAACTACTATGCCGACCGCCCGGTCGAGGTGTCCGAGCCGCTGTCGGTCATTCCGTTCTCGTCGTCCAAAAAGTGGAGCGGCGCCTCGTTTGCACAGGGCTCCTATGTGATGGGTGCGGCGCAATTTGTGCTTTCGGAGCGTATCTTTGCGCAGGTCGAAAATCGTGTGGCCGAGCTTGCCGACACCTGCCGCGTACTTGTGGTGGCCCGTGTGGACGGCTTTACACCCGATGGCGATATGGTGGGCGAGGCTGAGCCCGTGGGCTTTGTGACCATTCGCGATGAGATTCGCACTTCGGCCGCCGAGACCATCGGCTACTTTAACGAGCAGGGCGTGACCCTCAACGTGATCAGCGGCGACGACCCGCGTACCGTGTCGTCGATCGCGCGCGTGGTGGGCGTACCGGGGGCGGACGCTTATGTGGACGCCACGACGCTCGATACGCCGTCCAAGATTGATGCGGCGGTGGACCGCTACCATGTCTTTGGCCGCGTGACACCGCAGCAGAAGCGCGAGCTCGTGCAGGCGCTCAAGCGTCGTGGCCATACCGTTGCCATGACGGGCGACGGCGTCAACGATGTGCTGGCACTCAAGGAGGCGGACTGCTCCGTGGCCATGGCCGCCGGTTCCGATGCCGCACGCAACGTGGCCGAAATCGTGCTGGTCGATAACGACTTTGCCTCGATGCCTGCCGTGGTGGCCGAGGGCCGTCGCTCCATCAACAACCTGCAGCGTTCGGCGTCGCTGTTCCTGACCAAGACGCTGTTTTCGATGGGCCTGGCGGCGCTGTGCATCGCGCTGCCGCCGTATCCCTTTGAGCCTATCCAGATGACGCTCATCAACTTCTTCTGCATCGGCGCGCCGGGCTTTGTGCTGGGCCTTGAGCCCAACAATGCCCGCGTGAAGGGGTCGTTCTTAACCAACGTGCTCAAGCGCGCGCTGCCGGCGTCGGTTGCAGTCATTTTGGCCGCGGCGCTCGACATCTTTGTGGCGCGCGTGTTTGGCTTTAGCCAACTCACGCTGTCGACGATGTGCCTTCTCACGTCGTGCGCGGCAAGCGTGAGCCTGATCTGGCGTATCTCGCAGCCGCTCACTCCCTTGCGCGTGGTGCTCTTTGTATTTGTCGTCGTCGGCATCTTGGCGGGCGTTATCGGATTCCCCGAGCTGCTGTCTATCGCCAACTTGTCGATGGGCGAGGCAATTATCCTTCTGGTGATTGTGGTCTTTACTTGCGGCGTGTTCTTTAAACTCGCCACGATGATGGATTCGCTTAAGCCGCGTCGCCGTCATGCCGCCACTGGCTTTGGCCGCGGCGTGCGCGTTCGCTTGGGCCGCGGTGGCGGCAAGGTGAGCTCGACGGGCTCGACGGCCGAGCGTTTTGCCAAGCGCGTCGCCGCCGACATGGCGCAGCGCCGCGAGGAGCGTACGACCCGTGAGGCCGAGGCCCGCGCGCTCGAGGGCGTGGAAAAGACCCAGCCCAAGAAAAAGAAGGGCGCGGGCGTCAAGCGCTCGCGTGTGACCAAGTCCGCCCAGGGCATTAAGGTTTCGATGCCGAGCAAAAAGAAGAAGTAACCGCACCTCACAGGGTAGCTAATTTGGGACGGGGCTTTTTTAGCTGCCCTGGCCGCCAATCGGCCAAATAGATCGCGTCATCAGCCAGGGCAGCTAAAAAAGCCCCGTCCCAAATTAGCTACCCTGCGATGTTGAATTGGTGCCCTGTGCCTTTAGGGGCGTAGCGATGTTATGCTCTAACCTCGATGGTTCGAATGATTCCGAAAAGAGGCTGCCGTGATTTGCCCGCATTGTCTCAAGACCATAGAGGACGGCTCCTCGTTCTGCCCCTATTGCAACACCTATGTTGGCCCGGGCGATGGCCCCGAGCACACCGAGTTTGTGTTCTGCGAAGGCTGCGGTGCCCGTCTGTCGCCTCATGACCGCACCTGTTCCAAGTGCGGGCGCCCTGCCCCGGGCATTCTATCCGAGGATGCGGCCGCATCCGACCTGGCTGCTGGGCGCACGGCTGGTTTTCCCCGCCTGACGCAGGATCAGATCGATACCGAGGTGCCCCATGCGCCGGCCTCTGCCGCCGCGGTACTTTCCGATGCCGCCGATCCCAATGAGACCTGCGTGCTGCCGGCTTTCGACAGGGATTTTGGCATTCCCAAGGTCGATATCCCGCTGCCGGTGTCCCTTCGTGACGACGCTCAGTCCAAAAATCAAAAACCCAAGCGCAAGGTACATCCGGACGAGGATGCCTACCACAAGCACAAGCGCCGTATTCCCAAGCCGCTCATCGTCATCGCGTTGCTCGCTGCCTTGTGCGGCAGTGCCTATTGGTTTGTGACATCGGACCCCATGGGCGTTATGCCGGGCTTTTACGACCAGTTTGGCCAGGCCGCCAAGACGACGTTCCCCTCGCGCCAGAAGGGCGAGGCTACCGAGGAAGAGACCAAGTCCGACGATACCGCCGAGGTGGTCCAGGAGGAGACCGTCCTTTCCGACGACCAGCTCTATACCAAGCTCGACGGTCTGTATCAGACGATCGTGTCGTATGGCGACGATGATCAGATCGGCGAGGTTGTCGACTCGTTTAACAGCGGGTACCTGCGCACGCCGCTCTCCACGCGTCAGGAGCTGTCGCAGAGCGCTTATGCCCTGCGCGACCAGATCAAAAAGACCCAAGACGAGCTCAACAACCTTAAGGTGCAAGACGATACGGTCTACGCGGAGGATATCGAGCACCTCAAGCAGCTTGCCGAGTGGATGTACGAGCGCGTCGACATGATCTGCCAGAGCTGGGATATCTCGCTGTCCATTCCCGATGGCGAGTCGCTGAGCGCCCGCCAGAGTGAAATCTTGGCGCCCATCGCACAGGGCGGCAACAGCGCCCTTAATCAGTACGATGCCAATGTGAGCGCCTGGAAGCCGCAGCCGCGTTCGTAATTTGTTGCCCTCCGACGGCATAACCTGCGTGCGCAATTGATGGAAGCCTGTGCTTATTGCTACAATTCGTACAAATATGCTTTAAACGCACGAGGAAGGAACCACATGTTTGGTTTTAAGAAAGAGCTTTATACGCCCGAGTACCAGCTCGCTGGTGACGAGTGTGCGATCATCGAGACGTCGAAGGGTACGATCAAGGTCAAATTTGACGGCGAGGGCGCTCCCATCCATGTGGCGAACTTCTGCGAGCTTTCCACCATGGGCTTTTATGACGGCCTTAAGTTTCACCGCTATGTGCCCGGCTTTGTGATCCAGGGCGGCGACCCCAATACCCGCGATATGTCCGGCGCTGACGTCGCCGCCGGCCTTGAGGGCCCCGACGGTATGCCCGGCACCGGTGGCCCCGGCTACTGCATCAAGGGCGAGTTTGCCACCAACCCGCGCAACAGCCATGTGGACGGTGCGCTTGCCATGGCGCGTTCTATGGATCCCGATTCCGCGGGCTCCCAGTTCTACTTCTGCCTGGGTGCCCAGCACAATCTGGATTCCGGTTACACCGTCTTTGGCACCACGGTCGAGGGCCTCGACGTGATTTCGCAGCTGCGTGCCGGCGACGAGATCGTCCATGTCGAGATCGTTCACGAGTAAAAGGGGACTTCCTTGAATAGTCAGCTGATTCAACAGGGTCGAGCCGCTTATCGTGCGGGCGACTTTTCTGCAGCCGCTCAGATGCTCGGTGCGGCAAAGACCCCCAGCGAGATCATGGGCGAGGCCGACCATCTGCGTGGCAACGCTCTGATGCACCTGGGTATGTACGCCGAGGCTGCCGAGGCGTACGCGGCTGCCCTCAACGACGGCACCTATGGAAAGCGCGGCGCGCTGCTCACCAACCGCGGCAAGGCGCTCGCTGCCGTGGGTGACTATGTGACCGCAGCCCAGGCGTTCTCCGCCGCAACGCAGGATGCTTCCTATGCCACGCCATTTAAGGCCTATCTGGGTCTTGGCAACGCGCTGTTCCAGTCGGGCGATTTCGCCAATGCAGGCACTGCCTTCCGCCAGGCCGCCATCGATGGCGCCAATCCAGCCCCCGCGGCCGCCCTTGGCGAGCTCGGCCGCTGCTTCATCAAACTTGGCCGACCGGCGGACGCCGTGGAGACCTATCGCACGGCCATCGACTTTGCCGGTCCGCGCGATGACACGCGTGCGCTTAACGCGGGTATGGGCGAGGCGCTTTCTGCCGCGGGTCGTCCTTCCGAGGCGCTCGATGCCTTTAATGCCGCCACCGCCGACGGTATCTACCAGCTCACACCCGAGCAGGCCGATGAGCTTGCCCGCGTGCACGATTCACTTGCCGCGCTTTCGGCCCAGACCGCCATGGCCACGGCCCCGGCGCCCGCCATGGATACGACTGCTGTCGATTCGCTCGATCCCACGGGTGCCACTGGCCAGTTTATGCCCGATCCGTCCGACACGGGCTTCTTTACGCTGTCCGAGTCCGAGATGGTCCAGCAGGATCGTCAGGACCGCAAGCAGGCCAAGGTCCGTCGTCGCCATCGCCATACGGGCCTCAAGGTCTTCTTGGTTTTGCTTCTGCTGATTGTTCTTGCCGCGGGCGGTTTGGGCTTTGCCTACACGCGCGGCATGGGTATCCCCTCGCAGGAGTCCGTCATCACCGATCTGTTCCAGGCTGCCGGCGACGGTGATACCGCCAAGGCCGAGTCCTGCCTGGCCTCCAGCCTGTCCGAGGACGCCAAGGCGATGATTATCTCCTCGATCCCGCAGGGCGCCACCGTCTCCATCGAGGGCATGGATCAGTCCATGACCGAGACCACCGCGAAGGTGAAGGCTTCGCTGTCCAAGGGCGGCGAGCAGGAATATACCGTCAAATTCGTGCGCTCCGATAACCATATCGGCTGGGCGGTATCTTCGCTCGACATCGATTTCTCGGCCGCTGACAACCAGTAGTGACCTTATGAGATTTGGCGCTGCCCGGTGCTTCACCGCAAGTGAGGTGCCGGGCTTGCGCTAGTATGATGGGCTAGTAGTTTTCCAGCAATCATCCAACACATCAGGAGTTGCGTTGTTTTCTTTGATGGACATGTTTTTCGGTAGCTATGCGGGCGATCTAGCCATCGACCTCGGCACCGCCAATACGCTTGTCTCTGTGCGCGGCAAGGGCATTGTCATTCGCGAGCCTTCCGTCGTCGCCATCGACAAAAACGACGAGCGCATTCTTGCAGTCGGTATCGAGGCCAAGCGTATGCTTGGCCGTACGCCCGGCAACATTGTGGCCGTGCGTCCTCTTAAGGATGGCGTCATCGCCGACTTCGATGTCACCGAGGCCATGCTTCGCTACTTTATCGATAAGGCTTCCGAGAAGCGCTATCCGTGGACCCCTCGTCCGCGCGTCGTCGTATGCGTTCCCTCTGGTGTCACGTCGGTCGAGAAGCGCGCCGTTTTTGAGGCTACGATCCAGGCTGGCGCTCGCCAGGCCTATCTGATCGAGGAGCCCATGGCCGCGGCTATCGGTGCTGACTTGCCTGTCGAGGAGCCGACTGGCTCCATGGTCATCGATATCGGTGGCGGCACCACCGAGGTTGCCGTTATCGCCATGGGCGGTATCGTCGTGTCGCAGTCCATCCGCATTGCCGGCGACGAGTTCGATCAGGCTATCCTCACGCATGTTCGCGATGCCTACAATTTGGCCATCGGCGAGCGTACGGCCGAGGACATTAAGATTAAGGTCGGCTCTGCCGTGCCGCTCAAGGACGAGCTTGACGTCGAGGTCAATGGCCGCGACGTGATCACGGGCCTGCCCAAGACCGTGCGCATCGAGAGCGAGGAGATTCGTCGTGCGCTCAATAAGCCGCTCGACGAGATGGCCAAGGCCGTCAAGGACGCACTCGACGCCACACCGCCCGATCTTGCCTCGGACCTTATGTACTACGGCATTCTGCTGACCGGTGGCGGAGCGTTGCTGCGCGGCCTCGACGTGCGCCTGCGCGACGAGACGGGCGTTTCGGTCAACGTGAGCCCCACGGCGCTCGACAACGTCGTAAACGGTTGTGCCCGCGTGCTCGAGGCCAACGCGTTTGACGGCGGTTTCGTCCAGACCAATGCTTAATTTCCAAAAGGTGGATTCCATTTGGCACGATCTTCGGGTTTCTCTTCAAATCTGAATACCAAACGACAATCAACGGGTATGCGCCCGTTGATTGTTTTCAGCCTGATTTCTGTGTTGCTGCTCACGTTTTACATTCGAGAGGGCGAGGCCGGGCCGATACATGCCGTGCGTTCGGGCGTCACGACAATCACCTCTCCGGTGCGTTTCGTTGGCTCGGCGGTGGCGGCGCCATTCAATGCCATCGGCAACGTGTTCTCCAACCTCACCGCTTCGCAGGAGTCGCTCGACGACCTTAAGAAGCAAAACGAGGTCCTCACTTCCAAGGTCGCGGAGCTTTCCGAGGCCCAAAAGACCGCTGAGCGCCTTGAGGGTCTTGTGGGCCTGCAGTCGACCTATAACCTCAAGTCCACTGCGGCTCGTATTGTCGGAGCCTCGGGTGACGCCTGGACGTCGACCGTCACCATCGATAAGGGTTCTGCCGACGGGCTTACCATCAACATGCCCGTGACGAGCTCGGCCGGCGTCATCGGCCAGATTATCGAGGTTTCGGCCAAGACATCGACCGTGCGCCTGATTGGAGACGAGAACTCTGGTGTGTCCGCCATGGTGCAGGACACGCGCGCACAAGGCATGCTACAGGGCCAGCCCGATGGCACGTTGCGTCTTGAGTACGTGAGCGTCGACTCCGATGTTAAGGTGGGCGATATCATCGTGACCTCGGGCATCGGTGGCGTGTTCCCCAAGGGACTGCCGCTCGGCACCGTGTCTTCGGTCGAGAAGTCGGCTAACGACGTGTACTACACCATTGTGGTGCGTGCGCAGACCACGGCCGAAAATAACGAGGAAGTGCTCGTCATCACCTCGCTCACCGACGAGCAGTCGGCTTCGGACGATGATGTGAGCTCGGCCAATAGTGCCCCGCAGGGCTCGTCGCGCGATGCTGCGACTCAGTCTAAGGACGAGAAATCGGATGATGATTCCGACACGGCCGAAGCGTCCGATTCTGGATCGAGCGAATAGGGAGGCATGTCCATGGATCTACACGAGCAGGGGACTGGCTCCCGTGCCTTTGCAATCGCCGCTATCGTCTGCGTGCTGCTGCAGGCGGGACTGGCACCGCAAATCTCCATCGCGGGCGGCCGCGTCAACTTTATGATCATCTTGGTGTGTCTGAGCGTGTTTTCGGGCGACCCTACGCGTGCCGTCGTGTGCGGCTTTTGCAGCGGTCTGTTTTACGACCTTTCCGCCGCCGTGCCGGTGGGCGTTATGTCGATGCTGCTGACCGTGGGCAGTTTTGCTTTGGTGCACAGCGCGGCTGGTCAGACGGGCGGCTCGCCGAGCGCGCGCGGCATTACCGTGGGCGCCTTTGCGCTTGCCATCAACGTGGTCTACAGCATCATCTTGCTGTTTATGGGTCTGGAGACGAGCTTTGTGGTGGCCATCTTTGGGCACGCTCTGCCGTCCTCGATCCTGACGGGCTTGATTGCCATTCCGTTTTTGATGTCCGGTGCCGCTCCGCAGTCTGGCTATGGGTTCTCCGCACGCGGTGGGCGTCAGACGGGCATGCGCTTTAAGCCCAAGACCCGTAAGCTCAAATAGGGGAGGCCTCAAGATGTCTTCCCAGTTGACGGTTGTTGTCGCCGGTATCGCGCTGGTCGTGGCCATTGTGGTCGCGCTGGTCATCATGCGCCGCGGCGACTCCCGCTTTACCTACGACACACAGCACGGAACGGCCCCGCGCGCCACCGAGGGCGAGGGCAATACGGCCGCCACGGCCTTCAAGGGCCGCTTCTCCATCCTCACCACGGGCGTGGGTGCCATGTTTGCCGCGCTTGCCGTTAAGCTGTGGGGCATGCAGATGGTCTCGTCGGACTACTACGACAAGCAGGCCAAGAGCAATCAGACCCGAACCGTTACCACGCCGGCCGTGCGTGGCCGCATCTTGGACCGCAACGGCGTCGCACTGGTGCAAAACCGCCCCTCGCTCGCCGTCGTCGCCTATCGCGATCTTGCCGACGACAAGGTGCTGGTGCGTCATCTTGCCAACGTGCTCGGCATGCCGTATGTCGCGGTGCTGCGCAACATCCAGGACAATTCCGAGGGCGCGCAGAGCCTGCATACGATCGCGACTGACGTGCGCCGCTCTACCGTCGCCTACATTCAGGAGCACGCCGGTGAGTTTCCCGGCGTGAAGATCGCCGAGCGCACCGAGCGCCAGTACCCGTATGGCGAGACCGCCTGCCATATTTTGGGCTATACCGGCACCATTACCTCCGAGCAGCTCGAGGCGCAGAACAAGAAGTCGTCGGACGGCAACGAAAGCGCGGCTGGCCAGATCTCGTATCAATCGGGCGATATTGTGGGTCAGGCGGGCGTAGAGATTTACTACGAAAATCTGCTGCAGGGCATTCGCGGTGAGCAGACCGTGAAAGTTGACGCCTCGGGTAACGTTACCGGTCAAGCCGGCGCCGTTCCCGCCAAGGCCGGTTCTGACATTAAGCTTACGCTCGATCTTAAGATTCAACAGGCCTGCGAGACGGCTCTGGCGAATGCCATTGAGCTTGCCAAGACTGCGGGTCATAGCAATGCCGGCAACGGTGCCGTGGTGTGCCTTGACCCCAACAACGGCGAGATCTTGGGCATGGCAAGCGAACCCAAGTTTGATCCTTCTGTCTTTATCGGCGGCGTTTCCAATGACGTTTGGACCGAGCTTAACGATGACGAGGGCTCGCATCCGCTGCTCAACCGCGCCATTAGCGGCCAGTACATGTCCGCCTCGACCATCAAACCCCTCTCGGCGTTGGCTGGCCTCGAATTTGGCACGTACACTTCGAGTCAAACGACCAACTGCACGGGATATTGGACCGGCTTGGGCAAATCTTGGGGAAAGTACTGCTGGCTGCACTCCGGCCACGGCACGATGACGCTGCAGTCCGGTATCGCCAACTCCTGCGACCCCGTGTTCTACGATATGGGCAAGGCCTTTTTCTACAACGACCAGCATCCCGAAGGCCTGCAAGAGGTCTTTCGCCGTTGGGGCCTGGGCAAGACCTGCGGCATCGACCTGCCGAGTGAGGGTGCGGGCCGCATTCCCGATGCAGAGTGGAAAGAGTCGTACTTTACCGACGCCTCGGCCGAGGACCGCAAGTGGAATGCCGGCGATATGACCAACATCGCCATCGGCCAGGGCGACATTCTGGTGACACCGCTGCAGATGGCCTGCGCCTACATGGGTATTGCCAACGGCGGCAAACAGTATGTGCCGCATGTGTTCTTGTCTGCTGTCTCGCGTGATGGCGACGGCGATGCCTACAAGTACAACGGCAAGGGCAAAAAGAAGCGCCTTGAGGCCCAAATTAACAACGATGCCGATCTTGCGCTGGTCCGCAACGGCATGCACGATGTGATTTACTCGGCGTCGACTTCGACCGCCGCGCACTTTAACTCCCTGACCCCTACGGTCTACGGCAAGTCCGGCACGGGCGAGAAGAGCGGCGAGGACGATTACGCGTGGTTTTGCGCCTACGCGCCGGCCGATGACCCCAAGTACGTGATCGCCACTGTCTTGGAACAGGGCGGTGGCGGCTCCGATACCGCGCTGCACGTTGTGCGCGATGTCCTCGGTGCGATTTATGACGAGCCCGACACGTCGACGGCCACGGGCGATTCCTCGGTTCGATAGGAGGTTGCGATGGACTTTTCGCCGGCGGACCTGTTCCGCTCAACCAAAACCGGCTCTCGCAGCAGCCTGGACCGCGTCAACAAGCAGATTTCCGCATCGCGCGGAACGTTTCGCCAAAAGGTGCACGTCGGCGTGCTGTTGGCGACTGTGGCGCTCGTCACCTATGGCGCCATTATTATTTGGTCCGCCTCGCAGTTTAAAGCCGACGCCTCGTTCTCGCGTCACCTGCTGGGTATCGGTATTGGCGCGGTGCTGGCGGTGCTCGTCTGGCGCACCGACCTGCGCGGCATTTCCAACTTTTCGACGGCCCTGCTCGTCATCGATCTCATCGTGATCTTCTCGCCTAAGATTCCGGGCCTGTCCTACACGGGCGGCTTGGGAATGACGGGTTGGATCAAGATTCCCGGTATCGGTTTAACATTCCAGCCCGTTGAGCTTGCCAAGCTCATCACCATCTTCTTTATGGCCACGCTTGGCTCGCAGTACAACGGGCGCATCGATACCGCTCGCGACTACATTAAGCTCTGCGGCATGCTGTCCGTTCCGTTTTTGGCCGTCGTCGCCATGGGCGATTTGGGCTCGGGTCTGGTCGTGCTGGTGTCGGGCGCCATCGTCATCTGCATGAGCGGTGCGCGCCGCGAATGGGTGCTGTCGACTTTGGCTCTGCTCGTGGGTTTGGTGGCGCTCGTCCTGGCGCTCGATTCGGTCTTCGATTCGCTGCTCGGTCACGATGTGCTCATTAAGCAGTACCAGATGAATCGTCTGACGGTCTTTATCGACCCCGACAACGCCGATTCGGACGATGCGTACAACCTGCAGCAGTCGTTGATCGCGGTCGGCTCGGGCGGTTTCTTTGGTAAGGGCCTGGGGCATGCGACGCAGTCGGCCGGCGGCTTTCTGCCCGAGTTCCATACCGACTTCGTCTTCGCCTTTTTGTCAGAGACGTTCGGCTTCTGCGGTTCCTTTTTGTTGCTGTGCCTGTACGTACTGCTCATCTTCTCGACGATCCGCGTTGCCTTTAAGTGCGAGTCTCTGTTTCTACGCTTGTCATGCGTGGGTATTGTCGGCATGTGGGCATTTCAGACGTTCGAGAACATCGGCATGTGCATTGGCATGATGCCGATTACCGGTATTCCGCTGCCGTTCATTAGCTTTGGTTCGTCCTCGATGATGATCCAGTTGTTGACGGTGGGTATCGTACAATCCATATGGCGGCATCGTTCGGGCGCCGCGTAACCGCTGGAGGGATTTGCCATGAAGATTCCCGTGGAAAAGCTGACTCGCGCTTTTAAAATGGGCGCGACCACCAAGAGGGATTCCGATACGCCGGTGCGCGTTTCGGTCTACCTGGATTCGACTGCCTCGCGTTTTTTGGTCGAGACGGTGCGCGATGCCTTTGTGCCGCAGACGACCTCGGGTATTGTGCGCGTTGAGCGCCTGGGTGAGGAGCGTATCGTCCCCAAGACCGATACCGACGTGGTGCTGGTGCTTTCGTGCGGTTCCGACCGCCTTGAGAGCGCCGTGCAGGAGCTCGTCATTGCCGGCGCTCCCGTGTGCGTGCTGGCCGAGTCCGCTGTCGAGGTGCCTTTTATCCAGGAGTCCACGCCCATGCTCGGCGTGGTAGCGGCCACCGATAAGACGTATCTGCTCGAGACACTCGCCCGCTGGATCCTGGACCGTACGGAAAAGGAGACGGCCTTTGCGGCGAACTTTGCCTTTATGCGCATCGCCGCCGCCAACCGCATCATCACCTCGTGCGCGCTTACCAATATGGCGACGGGCGCGCTGGTGTTTTTGCCGGGGGCCGATTATCCCGTTATGGCGCTGGCGCAGGTTGGCATGCTCTTTGAGCTTGCGGCTATCTTTGGGCGCGGCATTAAGCCCGAGCGCGGCTATGAGGTCGCGGGCGTGCTTGCCGGCGGCTTGGTAATGCGCGCCGTCACTCGCGCCCTGGTAAAGCAGACGCCGCATATCGGCTTTGCCGTCAAGGCACTCTCCGCCGCCGTCGGCACCTATGGCATGGGTCGTGCGCTCGTGTCTCTCTACGAGCGCGATATCGACTACAGCCGTGCCAACGAGGTGGTTGCCGCCACGTTCTCGCGCGTCCGCGACCTGGTGACCACGGTTGCCGGCGCTACCCGTCCCATGAATCCTTTTGAGGATGCATCCGATCTCGCTGCTTAGGGGTTTCTTTTGCGCGTTCCATACCAAGACTGTTTTCATTTGATCGAGCCGCTGCTCGCGAAGGTCGAAAAGCCGAGTCGCTATATCGACCACGAGTGGGGTACGCTCTCCAAGGCCGATGCCGACTATCGTTGCTGCATGATTTACCCGGACGTGTACGAGGTCGGCCTGCCCAACCAGGGTATCGCCATCCTGTACAACATCCTTAACCAGGCCGAGGGCATCTCCTGTGAGCGCGGTTATGTGCCGTGGCCCGATATGGGCGATGCCATGCGCGAGGCCGGTATCCCGCTGCTGTCGCTCGAGGGCGCAGCGCCCGTGGCCTCGTTTGATATCGTCGGTATGCATGTGCCGCACGAGATGGCCGTGACAAACTTTCTCGAGGCGCTCGACCTCGCCGGCATTCCGCTGCTGGCTGCTGACCGCACCGAGGACGATCCCATCGTCGTCGCCGGCGGACCTTCGGTTTATAACCCCGAGCCGTATGCGGCCTTCTTTGATGCCATCCTGATTGGCGAGGGTGAGGAGTCGCTGCTCGAGATCTGCCAGTTACATCGCCGCCTGCGTGACGAGGGCGTCCCGCGCGCCCAGATTGTCGAGCGGCTCGCGAGCGTCTCCGGTACCTACGTGCCGTCGCTGTACGAGGTGCGCTATGACGAACCCTGCTCACCGCACGGCTATACCGTGCCGCGTGAGGGCAAAGACGTGCCGCCGGTGGTCTACAAGCGCGTCGTTGAGGACTTTGGCGCTACCAATCCATTGTCGCAGTCGTGCGTGCCCTATGCGCAGCTCGTTCACGATCGCCTGTCTATCGAGATCCTGCGCGGCTGCGCTCGCGGTTGCCGTTTTTGCCAGGCCGGCATGACGTATCGCCCGGTGCGCGAGCGTTCGGCAGACCAGATTGTGTCCTCGGTGATCCAGGGCCTGGAAAAGACCGGCTATGACGAGGTGTCGCTTACCTCGCTTTCGACCACCGACCACTCCTGCATCCGCGACGTGCTTGGCAGGCTCAACCGCCGCCTGGAAGATACGGGCATTCGCGTGTCCATTCCCTCGCAGCGCCTGGATTCGTTTGGCGTGGATATGGCCGAGTCGGTCGCCGGCGAAAAGAAGGGCGGCCTGACGTTTGCCCCCGAGGCCGGCAGTCAGCGTATGCGCGACATCATCAACAAGAACGTGACCGAGGAGGACGTGGACCGCGCGGCCAAGGCGGCCTTCGAGGCCGGCTGGAACCGCATGAAGCTCTACTTTATGATGGGTCTTCCCGGTGAGCGCGATGAGGATATCGTGGCCATCGCCAACCTGGCCGACCATGTGCTGGAGCTCGGCCGCTCCGTGGTACCCAAGGCGCGCCGCGGCTCCATCTCGGTGTCCATCTCGGTGTCGGTGTTTATCCCCAAGGCCGCCACGCCTTTCCAGTGGTGCCCGCAGCTCGATTACGACGATGTCAAACGCCGCCAGAAGCTCCTCATTACGAGCGTTCGCAACCGTGCGGTCCGCGTGCACTACCACGATGCCGAGACCTCGCTTATCGAGGCGGCGCTGTCTCGTGCAGGCCGCGACATGACGCCTGTCATCATCGATGCCTGGCGTGCCGGTTCGCGTTTTGACGCCTGGGTAGAGCATTTCTCGCTCGATAACTGGAAGGAGGCCGCGGCCAAAAACGGCATCGACCTCAACGAGCTCGTGCACCTGCCCTACGAGCTGGACTGGCACCTGCCCTGGGAGCACGTGAGCCCCGGTTGCTCGCGCGGCTTCCTCGAGCGCGAATACCGTCGCTCGCTGGAGGGTGTCACGACGCCCGACTGCACCCGCACGTCGTGCACCGGCTGCGGAATCTGCCCCACGCTCCACGCCAAGAACGTATTGGTGGGTGATCGCGCATGAGTGAGCGCTTGACCGACAACCCCACGCTCTTTAGGCTGCGCGTTCGCTACGGCAAGCGCGATCGTCTCAAGTACCTGGGCCATTTGGAACTAATCCATACCATTGAGCGTATCGTGCGTCGCGCGGGCCTGCCTTATGCTGTCACGCAGGGCTTCTCGCCGCATATGCGTGTGGGCTTTTCGTCGGCGCTGCCCGTGGGCACGTCGTCGACCTGCGAGTGGTATGACCTGTTTATGACCGAGTTCGTCGCGCTCGACGAGGCCTTTGGGCGACTGGCCGCGGCATCTCCGGCCGATTTGGCGCCCATCGAGGCTGCATACATCGACGTGCGCACGCCGGCGCTCACGGCCCAGCTCACGCGCCTGTCGTACCGCATCGACCTGCACCTGGACCCTGAGGCGCCGGTCGCCGTCGACGAGGTGCGTCGCGCAATCGACACGTTGCGTGCGGGCCACGGCATCGACTATGCGCGCGGCAAAAAGAGCAAGCGCCTGGACTTGGACCATACGCTCGTGGGTTACGAGCTTAAGGCGGGGGAGCGCCCGGACCATCTGGTGCTCATACTCGACACCCATGCCGACAACGAGGGCTCCATGCGTCCGGAAATTTTGCTTTCTGCTGCTGATGTTTTGTTGCAGGGCTTGACCCCGGGCGTCGATGCACCTATTGTTTCCACCGGTATGCAAGACCTCGTGACCATCTGCTCCTACGATGTCGAGCGTCAGAATCAAGCATGCGAAGACGACGAGGGCCGACTCGTCAGCCCCATACCTGTGCGAACTTGTGGATTTGCTCCACATACTCGTTGACGGGGGTATTATCGCCTGCTACTATATTCGGCTGTTGCACTAACTGATGCATGAAGGGCAAGTAAACATGTACGCAATCGTTAACACGGGCGGCAAGCAGTACAAGGTCGCCACCGACGATGTCATCACCGTCGAGAAGATCGAGGGCAATGAGGGCGACAAGGTCACCCTGCCGGTCATCTTCCTCAACGATGGTAAGAAGATCGTCACCGATCCCGACAAGCTGGCCAAGGCCAAGGTTACCGCTCAGATCGTTGAGCAGTTCAAGGGCGAGAAGCAGCTGGTCTTCAAGTTCCACAAGCGTAAGCGCTATCGTCGTCTGAAGGGTCACCGTCAGCAGCTCACCAAGCTGAAGATCGTGAAGGTTCAGGCTACCTCCCGCGCCAAGAAGGCTGTCAAGGCAGAGGCTGAGGCTGTTGCCGAGGCTCCCGTCGCCGAGTAGATTACACTCGTAACGAAAGAGTAGGTATACACAATGGCACACAAAAAAGGACTCGGTTCCTCCCGTAATGGCCGTGACTCCCGCGGTCAGCGCCTTGGCACGAAGCGCTTCGCCGGCCAGACGGTAACCACGGGCACGATTCTCGTCCGTCAGCATGGCACGCACATCCACCCGGGTGCGAACGTTGGCCGTGGCAAGGACGACACGCTGTTCGCGTTGGTCGACGGTACCGTTGAGTTCCACAAGGGTATCAAGCACAGGGTCAGCGTACGCCCGCTCGCGAACGCGTAATTCACCCTTCATAGAGCACATATGTGGGAGGCACTTGAGTTTTAGGATTCAAGGGTCTCCCTCTTTTTTTGTAGGAGGCGATTCTGTTGTCACAGTTCACCGATATCAGCCGCATTAACGTTTGCGGCGGCGACGGCGGAGCCGGATGCATGTCGTTTAGGCGCGAGGCATTTGTTCCCAAGGGTGGCCCCGATGGCGGCGACGGCGGTCGTGGCGGCAATGTCGTCATCCAGGCCGATGCTCAGCTGTCTTCGCTGATCGATTACCGCTTTAAGCATCACTTCCGTGCCGAGCGCGGCACGCACGGCCAGGGCGCCCGTCGCAATGGCAAGAGCGGCGAGGACTTGATTTTGAAAGTTCCCATGGGCACCGTAGTCCGCGAACTCGATCCCGAGACGCAGACCCCGATGTTCGAGATTGCCGACCTGGTGCACGACGGCGAGCGCGTTGTCGTGGCACCCGGTGGGGCCGGCGGTCTGGGCAATACCCACTTTGTGACGTCGGTGCGCCGCGCTCCGGCTTTTGCCCAGCTGGGTGAGCCTGCCGAGGAGCACTGGATCGAGCTCGAGATGAAACTTATGGCCGATGCCGCGCTCGTGGGCTTTCCCTCGGTGGGCAAGTCCTCGCTCATTGCGCGTATGAGCGCCGCCCGTCCCAAGATCGCCGACTACCCGTTTACCACGCTTGTGCCCAACTTGGGCATGGTGCGTGCCGGCGAATATTCTTACGTCGTCGCCGACGTACCGGGTCTCATCGAGGGTGCGAGTGAAGGCAAGGGCCTGGGTCACCAGTTCCTGCGCCATATTGAGCGCACTGCTTTGATCATGCACGTTGTCGATATGACGGGCGGTTTTGAGGATCGCGACCCGGTCGAGGACTATCGCATCATTAACCGCGAACTCGAGCAGTATGGTGCCGAGCTCTCGGAGCGCCCGCAGATCGTTGTCGCCAACAAGTGCGATGCGCCGGGTACGGCCGATAAGATTGCCGACCTTAAGCGTGCAGCGCTCGACGACGGCCACATGTTTTTTGCCGTTTCTGCCGTGACGGGTGCCGGCCTCAACACCCTGATGCTTGCCGTGGGCGAGCAGGTGGCTAAGCTTCGCGCGGAGCTTGCGGTCTCTGATGAGCCGGTCGATTTGCGCGATGAGGAGTGGGAGCGTCGCCGTCTGCAGCGCGAGAAGCGCTTCCGCATTGTTGAGGAAGAGCCCGGTGCTTTCCGTGTGGTCGGCCGTGCCATCGAGCGCATGGTTATCCAGACCGACTGGGAAAACGAGGAAGCTGTCATCTATCTGCAGCATAAGTTTGCGCGCATGGGCGTTGACGACGCGCTCGAGAAGGCCGGCTGCCGTGCGGGCGACGAGGTTCGCATTTGCCAGCGCGCCTTTGACTTTGAGGGCGCCGAGGATTTCTCGGAGTTCGAGGACGAGCTCGAGGATGCTGGCGTTGAGGTTATTGACGTAGCGGCCGAGGATGCGGACGTGGCTCATGTCACCGAGGGCTCCGAAGGCGCTACCGAAGTCGACGTTATTGAGACCCCGGAGGGCGAGTAGGCCATGTCGCTGCGCGGTGGAATCGGATTGCCTGAGCTGCCCATCAAGGATGGGCACGAGTTTCGGCTTGGCATTATGGGCGGCACCTTTGACCCGATTCATTACGGGCACTTGGTTACCGCCGAGCAGGCTCGCGAGTCGCTCGACTTGGACGCTGTGCTTTTTATGCCGGCCGGCTCTCCTGCCTTTAAGCTCGACAAACCGGTGACGCCTGCCGAGGACCGTTATGCCATGACAGTCCTCGCGACTGCCGCGAACCCTGCCTTTTTGGCAAGCCGCTTCGAGATCGATCGTGCCGGTGTCACCTATACAGCCGATACGCTGCGTGCCCTTCGCGAGTTTTACCCGCCACAGGTGAAGCTTTACTTTATTACGGGTGCCGATGCGATTATCGATATTGTGACCTGGCACAATGCTGATGAGATTGCCGAACTGGCAACCTTTATCGCTGCGACACGCCCCGGCTTTGACATCGAGACGGCCCGGTCGAGGATTAAGGAATCGGGGCTGCCCTTCGATGTGCGCTATATTCAGATTCCGGCGCTGGCGATTAGCTCGACCAACATTCGCAAGCGGGTTGCCCGCGGCATGAGCGTGCGCTATCTTACGAGCGAGTCCGTGCTCGGCTATATCCGTAAACGCGGCCTGTATGCCGATCTTGGGCAAGACGATTTTGATTGACGGGGGGAAACGTTGTCGGTAGAAGATCAGTTTGAGGGCGACGAGCGCGCGCTCTTGACGCGTATCCACGAGTTGCTCGATGTGCGCATGAAGGATAAGCGTAAGCGCTACGTGCATTCGCTCGGGGTTGCCGAGACGGCGCTGCACCTAGCCGAGGTATACGGTGTCGACCGCTTTGATGCCGCTGCCGCCGGCCTGATCCATGACTGGGACAAAGTGCTCTCCGACGACGAGCTGGTCACGCGTGCTCTGCATTACGGCATTAAGATTGCCGGCTCTCCGTCTGCCGCGACGCCGCTTTTGCATGGCCCGGTTGCCGCCTATGAGCTTCCGCAGCTTTTTCCCGAGTTGTCGCCGGCGGTCTTTCAGGCTGTCGACCGTCACACCGTGGGCGCTTGCGACATGACGCCGCTCGATATGGTGGTCTTTGTGGCCGATGCCATCGAACCCAACCGCCACGGCGATTATGCCCATGCGCTGCGCAAGATGGTGGGGAAGTCCTCGCTTGACGAGTTGTTCTTCTCCTGTTTTGCGCAGGGTCTGGTCTATGTGATCCAGTCCGGGCGCTATCTTTATCCCACGGCTATTACGATTTACAACCATTACGCCCAGCTGCGCTAGCTCGGGTGCGTCTAGAAAGAGGTATTCCATGGCCGATGAGACCATGACCGACGAGCAGATTCTTGAAGGTGCGGAGCACAAGAGCTTCGTGGCCACGTCCGACCGCACTGCCGCGACGCTCTCCGCCAGCGGTGTCGCCGCCGAGGATGTCGCCCGCGCTGCCGCGCAGGCCGCCTACGACAAGAAAGGCGAGGACGTTCAGGTGCTCGACCTGACTGAGCTTTCCGATGTGTGCGACTACTTTGTCCTTGCTACCGGCACCAACAACCGCCAGGTTGATTCCATCGTCGACGAGATTGAGGAGAAAGTCGCCGAGGCTTGCGGCGAGCACCCGTTTTCCATTGAGGGCCGCGAGCAGAAGACCTGGATGCTCATGGACTACGGTTCGGTTGTCGTCCACGTCTTCACTCCCGAGGCGCGTGAGTTCTACCGCCTCGAAAAGCTCTGGGGCGATGCTCCCCAACTCTCCCTGGACCTCCTCTAGTAGCTCATTTGGGACGGGGCTTTTTTAGCTACCCTCAAGTGTTTCGCCGGGCAGTCGCGTTTTTCCGCGGCCGCCCGGCTTTCTTTTTGCCCAAAAGTAGCTAATTTGGGACGGGGCTTTTTTAGCTACTACCTACCGTTCGCCGAACATCGCGATTTATAGCTCCCAGTACGTTTTTTCTACTCTGGCTCGGGTAACGTAATTTTTATCTGTAGAGGAGGGGATGCGTATGACTCGGACTGCGCGAGAAATCTCTGTATATGGTTTTTACCATGTCGTCCAAAAGGGATGTGCCGACCAACTCATATTTGAGGATGACGAAGATCGGCTCTATCTGATTCGGCTGATTGCTTCGAAATGCCAGAAGTTTAAAGTGGATGTCATCGCGTGGTGCCTTATGGATAACCATATTCATCTTCTGCTTGACGACGAGCATGTTCATCTGAGCGATTGCATGCATTCGATTACGACGGCGTATGCCATGTATTTCAACTCAAAGACAGGCAGGAAGGGGCCTGTTTTCCAGGATCGATTTAAGAGTGTGCCGATCCTCGATGATGATCAGCTGCTCAACTGCGTGAGATACATTCACGACAATCCCGCGAAGGCGAGGATTGGGACCGCTTCGCTGTATCGATGGAGCAGCTTTCGCGAGTATATGGGATATCCGGGTATCTGCAAAACGGATTGCGTTCTTGGGTTGCTTGGTGACTCTCAGAGATTTTTTGCCTTCAGCACCTCGGGTGAGCCCAATCGCTATTGCTTCCGTGACGGCGCTCATGTGAGCGACACAGATGCGCTGGAGTTTGCGCAGGCTCTTCTTAAGCCGTACGAGCCTCATCACCTTAAGGCTTTGCCAAAGGGGGCGCACGATGCCTGCATTCGTACTTTGAAGAGCGAGGGCTTTTCGATTAAACAGATCGTTCGCCTTACGGGCATTGGACACTGCACCATACAAAAGGTCAACGTCAAAAAATAGCTCATTTTGGACGAGGTCTGTGTTGCGACCGCGTCAGGTATGGGTTGGGTAGCTAATTTGGGACGGGGCTATTTTAGCTAACCCTACAAATCGGTTGAGTTTTATTCCGGCCCCGGGTAATTCGCTGCCAGCTGAAGGGTAGCTAAAATAGCCCCGTCCCAAATTAGCTGCCCCGTACTACCCTGACAATCTAAAGTAGCTAAAAAAGCCCCGTCCCAAA
The DNA here is from genome assembly GCF_052118905.1 of Collinsella sp. LCP21S3_A3. Classification (NCBI taxonomy): domain Bacteria; kingdom Bacillati; phylum Actinomycetota; class Coriobacteriia; order Coriobacteriales; family Coriobacteriaceae; genus Collinsella; species Collinsella sp. LCP21S3_A3. The sequence goes on from NZ_JBQKGH010000004.1 coordinate 56,543, forward strand.
TTGACTACTTAGTGGGAGGAGAAGCGTGATTGGCGGCCGAAGGATAGGGCGGTGTCGCCGAACTTGTCTCGGACTGCGTCGATGGCGACGGAGAGGTCACGGCGGTCGCTGGATTGGGCTCCGCGGTCGTCGACTTCGCAAAACAGGTCGGTCTGTATGCCGCCTTGATGATTGAAGTCACTCATGCCTATGCCGGCAAGGCGTACATGCATTCCTTCCTGCCAGATGTTGTCGAGCAATTCGATCGCTACCGCCACAAAGATGTTCTCGTCGTCGGTGGGATGGGGGAGTCGTCGCTGTGCCGAGCGACCGCTGCCGTACGAGTACTTAAGTTTGAGCGTCACCGTGGCGCCGGTAAGCCCCTGGCGGCGCAGGCGACGTCCGACGGATTCGCCCAATAGTGCAATCGCCGCTTCGATGTCCCCGCGCTCGGTCAAATCTTTCGCAAAGGTGCGCTCATTGCTTACCGACTTGACCTCACGCTCTTCATCGAGGCTCGTGACTTCGGAAACCTCGAGCCCCAATGCACGCTGGCGCATGCGCTCGCCGTTAACGCCAAAAATCGCAGACAGTGTGGATTCCGGTGCGCGCGACAGCTCGCCCAGCGTGTAAATCCGCATGCGGCGCAGCCGCTCCTCGGCCGAGCGCCCGATACCGCTCATGGCAGAAACAGGTAACGGTGCCAGAAAACGCTGCTCAGTTCCCGGGCGTACGACCGTAAGCCCAAACGGCTTGTCTCGCTCGCTTGCAATCTTGGCCACCGTTTTGTTGCAACCGACGCCGATGGAGCACGTCACCCCCAGTGCCGCCACGCGATCGCTGATGCGTCGTACGACGAGCAGTGGGTCCTCGGGCGCAAAGCGGCCCGGCGTGATGTCGATAAAGGCCTCATCGATGGACACGCGCTCTACGCGCGGGGTCTCGTCGGCAAGAATATTCATGACCTGTGCGCTGACCTCGTGGTAGCGATCGAAATGCCCGTGTGTCCAAATGGCCTGCGGACAGAGGCGGCGCGCCTCGGCCGAGGGCATGGCGGAGTGCACGCCAAAGCGGCGTGCCTCGTATGAGCAGGTGGAGACGACGCCGCGAGATTCGGCGTCTCCGCCCACGATAAGCGGCTTGCCGCGCCACTCGGGATGATCGAGCATCTCCACACTCGCAAAAAACGCATCGAGATCCATCAGGCCCACCGCCGGACCCGTCCAGGGCGGCGGCGTGACGCCCGCAGTATCCTCATAACCGTATGTATGTTCGCATCTTTTCATGGCATGAGTATACCGCGCAGCTCATGTGGGGTGCGTGGATGTGCTTGCAAATCGCGAATTCTTGTCTAAGATATGGATTTGCCTTCGACTACACCGAAGAAGTTGGTCTCACGGACTTCACCTGCCCGCGTCGATGGCGTATTATGTTCAACTGTTTGTTTGTAGTTGCAGCCTAAAGCTGCTTGGTTGGAGGAGTTTCCTTTGGCAGTCAAGATTCGCCTTGCTCGTCACGGCGCTAAGAAGCGTCCGTACTACCGTGTCGTCGTCGCCGATTCCCGCGCCCCGCGTGACGGTCGTATCATCGAGGAGGTTGGCCGCTACAATCCGATGACCGCCCCCAAGACCATCAACCTCGATCTCGAGAAGATCGCCGACTGGCAGTCCAAGGGCGCTCAGCTCACCGACGCTGTCGCCGCCCTGGTCAAGGCCGCCAACGAGGGCGAGAAGACCGAGACCGTCGTCAAGAAGTCCAAGAAGCAGCTCGCCAAAGAGGCCGAGGCCGCTAAGGCTGCCGCTGAGGCCGCTGAGGCCGCTGAGGGCGCCGAGGAGTAAATCGTGCCTGAGGTTGACGCTGCACAGCTCGAGGGTGAGGCAATGCTCTCAGATCGCATCGCCGATCTCGTCGAATATCTCGTTGTTCAGATCGTCGACGACCCGGATTCCGTGAGCCTGGAAGTTATCGATGGCGACGACGCCTCAACTATTGAGGTTTCGGTCGCCGAGGATGACGTAGCTAAGGTCATTGGCCGTCGCGGCCGTACCATCAAGGCCATTCGCACGCTCGCCCGTGCACTGGCCGCTCGCCTCGACACTTCCGTCGAGGTAGAGGTTCTGGGCTAGGACCTTGAGGTCCCAGTACAAAAACATCGCCCGTGTGGTTAAGCCGCACGGAAGGAAGGGGGAGGTCCTCGCGCAGCCGCTGCGGGGGCTTCCTTCTGTATTGGAGCCGGGTATGCGCGTCGCCCTGACGCCACCGGCGCTCAAGCGTGACCGCTTTTGCACGGTTACATCCGTTACCGATACGGGCGATGGCGATTTGGTTTCGTTTGAGGGCATTGACGACTTGACGGCCGCCGAGGGCATCACGGGTTGTTTTGTTCTGGCGAACCGTGATGACTTTGAGCTCGATTCACTCGATGCCGCCTATACCGACCTTATGGGTCGCGAGGTGGTTGACGAGCGCTTTGGGTCGCTCGGAACGATCGTTGAGATTATGTCGACGCCCGCCAACGACGTTTGGGTTGTCGAGGGTGATCGGTACGGCGAGGTGCTGATTCCCGTGATCGAGCAAGTTGTGCTCGATCTTCCCGATCGGGGAGCAATATCCGTCCACGTTATGGACGGCTTGATCGATATGGACAAGTAGGGAGGACAACATGCTGATCGAGACCCTTTCGGTCTTTCCCGAGATGTTTGAGCCCGTTATGTCCGCATCGATCTTGGGCCGTGCCCGCAAGGCCGGCCTTTTTGATTTTAAGGCGTATAACCTGCGCGACTGGACGCACGATCGCCACCGTACCGTCGATGACGAGCCGTACGGCGGCGGTCAGGGTATGCTCATGAAGGTCGAGCCTATTGCCGAGGCAATCGAGGCCATCAGCTCTGAGGGCCCCAAGCCCACCGTGGTGTTCTTTACGCCCTGCGGTGAGCCTTTTACGCAGCAGGTAGCCGAGCGCCTGCTCCAAAGCGAGCGCCTGCTGTTTGTGTGCAGCCGCTACGAGGGTGTCGATGAGCGCGCGTATGCCTATGCCGACGAGCGCCTGTCGATCGGTGACTATGTGCTCACGGGCGGCGAGCTGCCTGCTATGGTCGTTGCTGACGCCGTCGTGCGTCTGATTCCCGGCGCGCTTGGTGACGAGATGAGCAACGTTGACGAATCATTCTCGACCGCCGAGGACGGAGGCCTGCTCGAGTACGCGCAGTACACCCGTCCTGCCGAGTTTAACGGCGAGGGCGTGCCTCCCGTGCTTGTAAGTGGTGACCACGCCAAGGTTGACGCCTGGCGCCGAAAGAACGCCATCGAGCGCACCTGTCGCTGGCGTCCCGATCTGATCGAGACGGCGCGCCTTACGCCCCAGGAGCGTGCGTACGCGCAGGAGATTTTGGACGCTTCGTATTCGCAGAGCGAGGAGTGAGAATGGTTCCGTCGCAGCATTCCATGCTAAAGGGTGCGTTTGAGTGGGTCGTGGTCATCGCAATCGCGCTCGTGGCCACCTTCTTGATTCGCACCTTTGTGGTCGAGCCCTTTGTGGTTCCCACCGGTTCCATGGAGTCCACGATTGAGATTGGCGACCAGATCCTGGCGCAAAAGGTGACGCTTGAGCTCGGCCAGCCTGTCAAACAGGGCGATATTGTGGTGTTCCACAACCCCGATAGCACCTCTGAGCACGATGTGCTCGTCAAGCGGGTCATCGCTACGGCCGGCCAGACGGTCAACCTGCAGGACGGCAAGGTGGTCGTTGACGGCCAAGCGCTCGACGAGGACTATACGACGGGCATGAGCTGGCCACTGTCGGTCCAGGCGCCTGGTGCTCAGGTGAGCTATCCCTACACCGTCCCCGACGGGTGCGTGTGGGTGATGGGCGACAACCGCGAGAACTCAGCCGACTCACGCTACTTTGGCCCGGTCGACCGTTCGGACCTGATCGCCGTGGCGCTCGTGCGTTACTGGCCGCTCAACCGTCTGGGCGCTATCGACTAAAAACCGCTATAGTACAGTACCTAACCGTGTAATCGTTTCGACGAGGGGATATTAGAGGCATGAACGCTTCATCGCTTTCCTTCCAAGACATCATCCTGCGCCTCCAGCAGTACTGGGGCGAGCAGGGCTGCGTCATTATGCAGCCCTATGACTCCGAGGTCGGTGCCGGTACCTTCCATACCGCGACCACGCTGCGCTCGCTCGGTCCTGCCGAGTGGCGCACCTGCTATGCGCAGCCCTGCCGCCGTCCCGCCGACGGCCGCTACGGCGAGAACCCCAACCGCATGCAGCACTACTATCAGTTCCAGGTGCTCATCAAGCCCTCGCCGGTTAATGCTCAGGAGCTTTACCTGGGGTCTCTTGCCGCCATTGGCCTGGACCCCAACGACCATGACGTCCGCTTTGTCGAGGACGACTGGGAGAGCCCGACGCTCGGCGCCTGGGGCCTTGGCTGGGAGGTCTGGCTCAATGGCATGGAGGTCACGCAGTTTACGTACTTCCAGCAGGTGGGCGGCATCGAGGTCGACCCCGTGCCCGTCGAGATCACCTACGGCCTGGAGCGCATCGCCATGTATGCCCAGGGCGTCAACTCCGTCTATGACCTGGTGTGGAGCTATTTGCCCGACGGCACGCCCATGACCTACGGTGACGTGTTCCTGGAGAACGAGCGCGAGTTTAGCGCCTACAATTTTGAGGTCGCTAACGTCGAGATGATGCGTCAGAAGTTTGACGACTACGAGGCCGAGTGCCACTCCTGTCTGGAGCGCAAGCTGCCGCTGCCCGCATACGACTGCGTCATGAAGTGCAGCCATGCCTTCAACCTGCTCGATGCCCGCGGCGCCCTGTCCGCAGTCGAGCGTGCCAACTACATCCTGCGCGTCCGCGCCGTCGCCAAGGCGTGCTGCGAGGCCTATATGGCCGAGGTCGCCGGAGTTAACGAGAATGCCGACCAGGAAGGCGAGGTGGCGTAAGCCATGGCAGACGCTAAGGATTTCCTGTTTGAGATCGGTACGGAGGAAATGCCCTCCGCACCGCTGAACAATGCCGTCAAGCAGCTTGGCGATATGATCGCCAAGGGCCTCGACGAGGCCGGCCTGGCCCATGGCGAGGTCCGCGTGATCTCGAGCCCGCGTCGTCTGGCTGCGCTCGTGACCAACGTCGCCACCGCTACCGATGAGGTCCACGAGGTCAAGCGCGGCCCTGCGGCAAACATTGCCTTCGATGCCGACGGCAACGCCACCAAGGCCGCCCAGGGCTTCGCCCGCAAGTGCGGTGTGGCTGCCGAGGACCTGATCCGTCGCGAGGACACCGACGGTCGCGAGTACGTATTCGCCGAGAAGAACATTCCCTCCGTGCCGGCTACCCCTATTCTGACGGCCCTGTGCGAGAAGACCATTGCCGGCCTGCAGTGGCCCAACTACCGCAGCCAGCGCTGGGGCCACGAGCACGCTACGTTTGTGCGTCCGGTCCGTTGGATCTGCTGCCTTCTGGGCGAGGACGTTGTGCCCGTGACGTTTGCCGATGTGACGAGCGGCAACACCACGCGCGGACATCGCGTGCTGGGCGCCGGTGACCATGTTGTCGCCAGTCCCGCCGTCTACGAGCAGGTGCTCGAGGACGCCGGCGTGCTCTCTGCCGAGCGTCGTCGTGAGGCCATCCTTGCCGGTATTGCCGAGGTCGAGGCCGCTCGCCCTGGCTGCCATGTCGACACGCCCAAGAAGGTCTTCGAGGAGGTCATTAACCTCTGCGAGTGGCCGACGGTGCTCGTCGGTACCTTCGACGAGGAGTTCCTCAAGGTCCCGCACGAGATCATCTGCGAGTCCATGCTCACCAACCAGCGCTACTTCCCGATCTATGACGGCGAGGGCAAGCTCACGCGTGAGTTCGTGGTCGTCTCCAACAGCAAGCCCGAGAATGCCGATCGTGTGATCGACGGCAACGAGCGCGTCGTGCGCGCCCGTCTGGACGATGCCAAGTTCTTCTACGAGGAGGACCTGAAGATCTCCCTCGACGAGTTCCGTGAGCGTCTGGCCAAGGTTGCCTTCCAGGAGAAGCTCGGCAGCGTGCTCGCCAAGTCCGAGCGCATTGAGCAGCTCGCGCTCGTTATTGCCCGCGAGGCCCATCTGGGCGCCCACCTCGCTGCCGATGCCGCTCGCGCCGCGCACCTGTGCAAGGCCGACCTGGTTTCCAACGCCGTCGTCGAGTTTACGAGCCAGCAGGGCGTGATGGGTGGCTATTACGCAACTGCGATGGGGGAGAACGACGAGGTCGCCCACGCCATTCGCGATCACTATCGTCCCCGCTTTGCCGGCGATGAGCTGCCCGAGGGCACCGCTGGCTGCATCGTGGCCTGTGCCGACAAGCTCGATACCATTGCCGGTATCTTTGCCATCGGTGAGCCCCCGACCGGCTCTTCCGACCCGTACGCGCTGCGTCGCGCCGCTATCGGCATTATCAACATCCTGCGCGATCGTCTGCCGATCGACCCCACGACGCTCATCGACTTTGCCCTTGAGCTCTATAGCGAGCAGGGCATCGAGTTCGACGCCGCCGAGGTCGCCCAGCAGGTCCGTGACTTCTTCCACGGCCGTCTGGTGAGCATGGCCCGCGACGAGAAGATTCCGGCGGATACCGTCGCCGCCGTCTCCGCGGTGCACATCATCGCTCCGTCCGTCTTCTTCGCCCGCTGCGCTGCGCTCGACGAGGCTCGTAAGAACGATGCCGAGACCTTCGACAACCTGGCTACTGCCTATGCCCGCGCCGCGCACATCTCCAAGCCCGAGCTGGGTATGGAGTACGATCGCAGCCTGATGGGTGAGGCCGAGCTCGCGCTTGCCGATGCCTCCGAGGCTGCTCAGACCGCTGTCGATGGCGCCCTTGCTGCCGAGGATTACCCGGCCGCATTTGCCGCCCTTGCCGCCCTGCGTGCCCCCATCGACCGCTTCTTCGACGAGGTTATGGTCATGGACAAGGACGAGCAGCTCCGCGATAATCGCCTTAAGCTGCTCAACCGCTTCGAGGCCGTTTTCTCAGGCATCGCCAACATCGGTGAGCTTGCCCGCAAAAAGTAAGCCAGCCTGCGCATAAGCGCAAAAGGAGCCCCGCATGGATTGCCCGGTCACCGCTCGTCCCACCGTTATCGTTATCTCCGACTCGCTCGGTGATACCGCTTGTGAGGTGGTGCTTGCGGCGTCCGGGCAATTTGATGAAGGGGCTTTTCGTCTCTTGCGCTTGCCCAAAGTGAACTCGGTGGAGCAGGTCAAGTCGTTTGTGGGCCCGCGCGTCGATGCGGATCATCGTGATATCGCCGTGTTCCACACTATCGTCGATCCGGCGCTTCGCGCCCGCGTGCTCGATTACCTGGCTATGCTGCATATTCGCTCTGTCGACCTGATCGGTCCGACCCTTGCCGTGCTGTCGTCGCTCATCGGTGTGCCGCCCAAGGGCGTTGCGGGCGTTATTCACAAAACGGATGACCGCTATTTCCACCGCATTGGGGCTATGGAGTATTTCGTTGAGCACGATGACGGGCGCGGTTGCGACGACCTTTCGGGGGCCGATATCGTGCTGCTGGGCGTGTCGCGTACGTCCAAAACGCCGCTGTCGATGTATTTGGCCTATCAGGGTTACAAGGTCGCAAACGTTCCGCTGGCGCACGGCATGGAGCCGCCGAAGTCGATTTACGAGGTCGACCCGATGCGCCTGTTCGGCCTGATTTCGACCGTTGACGTAATTTCTGAGATTCGCGACAGCCGCTTGGGCGATGACTACGCCCGCGCCGTCGCCGGCTCCTATGCCGAGCCCGAGAGTGTGCGCAGCGAGCTTGAGGAAGCCCGTGCCCTCATGAAGCGCCTAGGCTGCTTTGTGGTGCGTACCGACGGTAAGGCGATTGAGGAGAGTGCATCCGAGATCATCGGTCATTTGGAGGAAATCCAAGAAGCTCGAGCCCGTCGTGCCGCTCGCCGCGCTCAATAAAAGTAGCTAATTTGGGACGGGGCTTTTTTAGCTACCCCGGCTGAGGCCGCGAGCTTTTTGGCCGATTGCCGACGGGGTAGCTAAAAAAGCCCCGTCCCAAATTAGCTACTTATGGTAAAGCGATTTAGCAAAGTTCTTTCAGTTAACCTGCAAGTCTCGTTAACTGGTATCTTCATAAGGTAACCACCTTTATCTACCGTTTACCGTCAGTTTTACCACGTTTACCAAACCTCGCACCCTCTACGCAAGCACTTCCAATACCCGCCGTATAGTACCCTCACGGCTCGCATCCGGCGGGTCGATTCGTTACCACGGTCGTGCGCGACAGCGCATGGAAGGGGAGTATCGTGAGCGATTGCAAGAGGGTTTACCGTTTTGGAACCGATGCCCAGGGCACCTGTGTCACTGAGGGCGACAAGTCCATGAACTTCGTGCTTGGCGGCAAGGGTGCAAATCTTGCCGAGATGAGCCGCATCGGCCTGCCTGTTCCCGGTGGCTTTACCATTACCTGCCAAACCTGTGTCGAGTACTCCGGCGCCGGCAACGTGTGGCCCGAAGGCGCACTCGATGAGATCGTTGCCGCCGAGGCCGATCTCGAGGCCCGCTGCGGCAAGAAGCTTGGTGACGCATCCGATCCGCTGCTCGTGTCGGTTCGCTCGGGTGCTCCGTTCTCCATGCCCGGCATGATGGACACGGTCCTCAACTTGGGCCTTAACGACGACTCCGTTCTGGGCCTCATTGCCCAGACGCAAAACCCGCGTTTTGCCTGGGATAGCTACCGCCGCTTTATCCAAATGTTCTCCAACGTCGTTATGGGTGTCGATGCCGACTTGTTTGAGAACGCCCTGACCCAGGCTCGCTTGGTCGCCGGCGTTCGCGTCGATTCCGAGCTTTCGGCCGAGGACCTGCAGGAGCTCGTCGAGACCTTCAAGGGCATCTTCTCCGAGAACGTCGAGGCTGCCCTGTATCCCGAGCTCGAGGTTGTCGACGGCAAGCCCGTCTTCCCGCACGATCCGGAGCTCCAGCTGCGCCTTGCCATCCAGGCCGTCTTTGGCAGCTGGATGAACGAGCGCGCCTGCATCTACCGCAAACAGCATGGCATTTCCGACGAGCTCGGTACCGCCGTCAACGTCCAGGCCATGGCTTTTGGCAACAAAGGCGAGACCTCTGCGACCGGCGTCGCCTTTACGCGCAATCCGGCCGATGGCACCAAGGAGTTCTACGGTGACTTTTTGGTTAACGCCCAGGGTGAGGACGTCGTCGCCGGCATCCGCAACACTGAGCCCATCGCCGACCTCAAGACCACCCCGGGCCTCGAGTCCGCTGGTGAGGAGCTCGAGCGCGTTTTCCTGACGCTCGAGGATCATTACCGCGATATGTGCGATATCGAATTCACTATCGAGCAGGGTAAACTTTGGATGCTTCAGACCCGCGTGGGCAAGCGCACCGCTACCGCCGCGCTGCGCATCGCTATCGAGATGGTCGAGGAGGGTCTCATCACCCGCGAGGAGGCCGTGAGTCGCATCGATCCCGCGCAGCTCGACCAGCTTCTGCATCCGCAGTTCGACTCCTCTAAGAAGTACGAAGCCCTGGCCTGCGGCCTTAACGCCAGCCCCGGCGCCGCCGTAGGCGAGGTCGTGTTCTCGAGCGACGATGCCGTCGCGCGCGCCAACGAGGGCCACAAGGTCATTCTGGTTCGCTGGGAGACCAACCCCGACGACTTGAAGGGCATGGTCGCTGCCGAGGGCATCCTTACCAGCCACGGCGGCAAGACGAGCCACGCCGCCGTTATCGCCCGCGGTATGGGTACGCCCTGCGTCTGCGGCGTTGAGCGCTTCCATATTGACGCCGCCGAGAAGGTCGTGCGCATCGAGGGCAGCGACCGTGTGCTGCACGAGGGCGACATCATCTCCATCGACGGCACCCAGGGCATTGTCGTCGACGGCGCCGTCGATCTGGTCTCCGCCGAGCTCACCGGCGATCTGGACACCATTCTGTCCTGGGCAGACGAGATTCGCCTGGACGAGACCGACGGTCACGCCAACCACGTGCGCGTCAACGCCGACAACCCCGAGGATGCCGCGCTCGCACTCGAGTTTGGCGCCGAGGCCATCGGCCTGTGCCGCACCGAGCACATGTTCCTGGGCGACCGCAAGAACATTATCCAGAGCTTTATCCTGTCCGACGACGAGGCCGTGAAGCAGCAGGCCCTGGCCGACCTGCTCAAGGTTCAGACCGAGGACTTTCTGGCGATGTTTAAGACCATGTCCGGTCGCGATGTGGTCGTTCGCCTGCTCGATCCGCCGCTGCATGAGTTCCTGGATAATCCTCGCGAGCTCGAGGTCGCCATCACCAAGAAGGAAGCCGCCGGCGCCAGCGAGGAAGAGCTTGCCACCCTGCGTGCCCGCCTGCGTCGAATCGACGGCATGGTTGAGTCCAACCCGATGCTCGGCTTGCGCGGTGTGCGCCTGTCCGTTGTCTTTGGCGATCTGCCGCTCATGCAGGTTCGCGCCGTCGCCACGGCTGCTGCCCGCCTTATCAAGGAGGGCGTCGACCCGCGCCCCGAGATCATGGTCCCGCTCGTTTCCATCACAGCCGAGCATGTCCAGACCCGCGAGGTCATCGAGCGCGTGATCGCCGAGGTATCCGCCGAGGAGGGCGTCGAGCTCAATATTCCCGTGGGCACGATGCTCGAGCTGCCGCGCGCCTGCATGGTCGCCGACGAGATCGCCCACCATGCCGACTTCTTCTGCTTTGGCACCAACGACCTCACCCAGACAACCTTCGGCTTCTCGCGCGACGACGCCGAGGCCAAGTTCATCCCGCTGTACATGCACAAGAAGATCCTGAAGGATAATCCCTTCGAGACCATCGACGCGGCGGTGCTCGAGCTGGTGCGTATGGCAGTCGAGAAGGGTCGCGCCGCCAACCCCGACATGCACTTTGGCGTGTGCGGCGAGCACGGTGGCGACCCCAAGTCCATCAAGGGCCTGTTCAACGTGGCCGATGTGGACTACGTGTCCTGCTCGCCCTATCGCGTACCCCTGGCGCGTCTGGCGGCCGCTCAGGCCAAGCTCGAGGCCAAGCGTTCCGCTTAACTGAGTCGCGTTCCATTTGCGCCTCTTACGCCCCCCTTCGCGCCGCCGCGCCCCCTGTGGACGCGGCGGCGTTTTATATTTATTCTGTTGGTTCAATACATTGGCAACTGACGGGAGGACTGCGATGAAAAACCTCACCAGGTATTTGCAACGAGCGCGTCGGGGAGCACAGATGACCCTGTGCTGGGTGGTCGTTGCGGTCACGGCGCTTTGCGGGATGCCGACGGCCGGTTTTGCCCTTCAGGATGAATCGCGCGACGAGCTTTATGGCGACGTGGTCAACCCGCTCACCATTACGGTCAACGATCGCGACTGCACGTTTGTAGATATCGATGACGGCAAGCTCGAGGGCCGTACCTCGATGTACGACAACGTCTCGTTCTATACGGCCGCCGTCAAAAAGGTGTTGCCCAACTGGGCATCGCTTGCCTATAACATCCTTGGCTATGGTGGAGGCGACGACTCCGGGGACTTTTTGTACTGGGACCACGCCGGCAAGGGCTTTGAGAAGGACTTCGGTAAGGGTCACTACATCTATCTGTATGATGCGCTTTCGGGCGGCAACGGTGAGCATTCCGACGGCGCCGACAAATCGAAACAGAGTGGTCTGACATCGGCAAAAAGCCTCAAAGCTGTCTACGATCGCTTGACCGACGATATCGCCGGCTGTATCGGTCACAAGCTGACGGGCTCCGATTTCCGTGAAAACGTGCCGCTCGACGGACTGTCGAAAGACACGACTGAGCAGGACGTCATCTATGCCACCATTGCTTGTGTCGACAAGCTCGGCGGCACCTATCAGTATGATTTCAATGGCTTTGGCATCGCGTTCTATAACTTTAGAGTTCAGCAGCTCAACAGCATGAACAAGCTTAACTGTGCGCCCGAGGACGCGCCGGGCTATTCCTTTGTCGATTCTAAGACTGAGCAGGAGCTCGTTACCTCGGCTCTTAACGTCGGCTATGAGGACGCCTCGCAGAGCATCACGCTCGCCCGCGGTACCGAGGAGACGGTCGGCACGAGCACTTCTGAATCCACATCGTATTCCAAAGGCGGCTCGTGGGGCGCATCGGTGAGCCTCAAGGAGTCGCTGGGCGTGCCCGGAACAGCGAGCGAGGAGATCGAGACTTCGTTTTCGGCCGAAACCACGATGTCCCAGTTGTGGGAGGCGAGCAAGACCGAGGAACAGTCGATCACCACAACGGACAATCAGTCGGTCACCGTCGATATGACGATCCCTGCGCACACGCAGGTCAATAGCAAGCAGACGAGTTCTACCACGACGCTGTCCGAGGACTATGACCAGCCGGTGGGCGTGACGTTCGACGTGATTATCTTTAACATGAACGGCGAGTGCTACGACGACAACGCCGCCGTGCAGGAGTTCCATACCGCCGGTTATGACCAGCGCTCGTTCTACACCACCTTTGGCGATCAGTCGACCGACGCCGTGCAGAACCTGTTCCTGCGCTCAATCGCCCATCGTGGCGACGACGGCTACGATACCACCGCCGGAAACGTTACGAGCTGGTCGCATCGCACCAACAACCACATGGTGCGCGCCATCGATTGGAATTCTGTCCTGGCCGATCGCGAGGTGCCTTCGCGCAACGGCGGCGCCCCGCGCACGTGCAATGTGCTCAACGACATGGCCGCCACCTACCCCATGTCCATTACGGGTTCCAATCTGTCGTTTGAGTCGGTGACGGTCGATACCCAGTTGGGCACGCCGCAGCCCATTAAGCCCATTTCCAAGATTCTCGTATCGCTGCAGACCGATAAGACCCGAAGGCTTACGGTGGGAGACGAAGACCCCATCTCTTCCTATCGCGTGCGTGCAAGGGACGAGGACGATGTTGACTATTACGGCTTTGTGAAGTCGTCGGGCGACTGGCGCGTGGTCGATAAAAACGGCAAGAAATGCAAGTCCGACGTCATCGAGATCCAGACCGACCCTGTCACCCACGAGCAAGTCGTGGTGGGTAAAAAGGCCGGCACCGCCTACGTAAAGTACTTTATCCCCGAGGACACCTATGTGGACGTGAACGGGCATGTTTCGACCAATGACGAGATCGACGCCGCGGCCTACAAATATAAGGTAAGCGACGCGGCGCCCGAGTCGTTTAACGGCAGCATCAAACTCGAGGGCTCGGCACAGACCGTCGTCGGCGTCGAGGAGAATCTCAACGGCATCGACGGTCTAACGGCTACGGTCTATGACACGACGGGCAAGGAAGTCGATAGGGTCTGCAGCTGGGAGGCCCAGGAGCTCGAGAGCAAGGGCATTTCGGTCGCGACGGACGGCACGATGACCATCTCGCAACCGGGCACCTTCCATGTTCGCGCCTTTATTGACGGCGTGTATTCCGATTGGGCCGAGGTCATCGCCGCACCCGCGCCGGTCGACCCGATGACGACCGTGGTCGAGACACCGGTGAGCGTTGCGTCCGTTTCTTCGGGGGATTCTTCGGCAACGACGGATAGCGCGGCTCCTGCCCAGGGAGAGCAGGCGGCTTCCGATGCGAACGCGGCCGAGCCTGCTCCGGCGAGCGACGATGCCACTGCAGTGACTGACGACACCGCGCCCGCTGCCGCAAAAGATGCCTCGCCGATTCCTACGGGCCTCGTTACCGTTTTGACCGATATCTGCCGCTACGGTATCGATCACGGCCTCATCGGCACATCAAACAAGGAAGAGATGACCAAGCAGGACTTCGACATCTTAGGCATCCTGTACCTGATGGCGGACAGCCAGGACCTGGTGCCCCAAGCCGCCGAGGATGCGATGAACGAATGGGCTCATGACAACTATAATGACGAAGAGCTTGCCACCTGGAAGCAGCATGCGCTTTCGGTGCTGCTCGAATACGGTTATATCGCGCCCGGAACGACCGTGACGACGCCGACGACTGATGCTGCGGACGGCGCATAAGTGCAGAAAGAGTGCGTGTTTTTGTCTTTTTGCGCACGGGCAAAATAGTTCTTGCAGCCAAGGTCGTGGCGTGTATACTCGAATACGTTTGTTCAACTACGTGCCGGCCAAGGTGGTACGGCACCTCTAGAAGAGTAAGGAATTGCACATGGATTACATCCGCGCAATCGAGCGTCAGCAGATCCGCGAGGACATCCCGCAGGTCCGCGTTGCCGACAACGTCAAGGTTCACTACCGCATTAAGGAAGGCGACCGCGAGCGCATCCAGGTTTTCCAGGGTGACGTCATCCGCATGGCCGGCGCCGGTGCCCGTGAGACCTTCACCGTCCGCAAGATTTCCTTCGGTGTCGGTGTTGAGCGTACCTTCCCGCTTCACAGCCCCAAGATCGCCAAGCTCGAGGTCGTCCGTCATGGTCGCGTCCGTCGCGCCAAGCTGTACTACCTCCGCGACAAGGTGGGCAAGGCTGCTCGCATCCCCGAGAAGCGCTAAGAAGATCGCAGCGTCTGTCCACTCGTTTGGACACAAGGGTCACCTTCGGGTGGCCCTTCTTTTTATCTGATTTCCATGCAAGGAGGGCCTGGTATGGCCAATATGACGAGCTCGATTTCGGCATCGCAGGTTGCCGGCGAGCTGGCGAGTGCCACGTTCGAGGAGATTCCCGCCCTCGTGGAGCACTATCGCGAGGATCCGCGCCAGCAGGTGATCAAGGCTTGCGAACGCGCACTTAAGCGCCATGCCAAGGAACTTTCCGAGCGCGAGCGCGTCAACGGCATGTACGAGCTGATGCATGAGCTCGGCGGCGATGGCGTGGTCGTTGGTGTTGACGAGGTGGGGCGCGGCTCTGTCGCCGGCCCGTTGACGGTCTGCGCTGTCTGCCTTCCCATGGAGCCGCGCGTTTGGGGCATTAACGATTCCAAAAAGCTCACGCCTGCCCGTCGTGAGCTGCTCTCGGTGCAGATTGCCGAGGTGGCTACGGCCATTGGTTTTTGCCATATCGCGCCTGCGGACATCGATGAGATGGGCATGGCCCGCGCCATCCGCGCTGCCGTCGCGGGCGCGGTGGCGGATACGGGGCTCGAGCCCGATTGCGTGCTTATGGACGGCAACCCTTTGGGCGCCGTCCCCAACGAGCGCGATGTGGTCAAGGGAGATGCCAAAATCGCCTGCATCGCCGCTGCTTCCATTATGGCCAAGGTCACGCGTGACGAGATGATGGTCGAGTACGATGCCGAGTATCCCGAATATCATCTTGCTGAGTCAAAGGGCTATGCGAGCCCCGAGCACATTGAGGCTATTCGTAAACATGGCCTTTCTCCGTTGCATCGTGTGAGCTTCTGCGGAAATTTTTTGCAGACGGAGCGTCTTTTTTAAGGCAAATATGGAGACAGGGACTTCTGGGATTTTATAAACCAGCTGGTGGGGACCGCATGCAACGCAATTGTTGCATGCGGTCCCTTTTTTGTTTGTTTTTGGTTGGACTTTGGTTTTCTTTTGGTACTTACCCGCAAGAAAGGCGGCCCCATGATCGGGTCAATATCGTGCGCGGGAAAGGAGACCCCATGTGCGCCGCAAGTGCAAAGAGCAAGACGCAACAGCTCAAAGAGCTTTGGGAGAGCGGGGAGATTGATTGCGCGTCGATTACGCCTGGGTTCATTAAGGGCCTCAGTCCTCGAGAACTGGGCATGCTGGGCGAGCTTATTGCAATCGATTACTTTCGTGAGCGTGGTTATGCCCTCTTGGAACAGGGCTACCGGTGTCTCGAGGGCGAGGCCGATCTGGTACTGCTTGATGAACTTGATGATGTCGTGGTGATGGCTGAGATCAAGACAAGGCGCGTCGCCCTAGATTGCAACACGCGGGTCTTTCCCGAGGAGGCGGTGGACGCCCAGAAGCAGCGTCGCTACCGCCGTATCGCGAGTTGTTACCTTATGGACCACTATCCCCTTAAGGCGATTCGCTTCGACGCGGTGGGCGTTACTATCCGCGGCGGTCACATTGCGGAGATTGAGCATCAATACAACGCATTCGATTGGCAGGTATCGTGATGGCGTTTGACACCTTTGCCGTCCACGCTGCATGCATTCGTGGCGTCGAGGCGATTCCCGTCACGGTCGAGGTCTCGCTTGCCGGCGGTATTCCGGGTATCCAAATGCTTGGCATTCCAAGTATGGAGGTGATGGAGTCGCGTGGCCGCATACGCTGTGCAATGCGGTCGGCGGGATTTGAGATTCCACGGGCGGGCATTACCGTCAACTTGGCTCCGGGCGACATCCGTAAAACGGGCAGTGGTTTTGACCTGCCGATCGCCATCGCGGTACTGGCGGCCGATGGGCAGATTCCCCGCGACCATCTAGACCATTGCCTTATTGCCGGTGAGCTCGGGCTGGATGGTAGCGTGCTGCCCGTAAAAGGCGAGGTTGCGTTTCAGTTGTTGGCGCGTGATATGGGCCTGTTCTTTATTGCAGGAAGGTCGGATCAACATGTGCCGCTTGCCGGTGTGGACTGTGGCTTTATCGACCATCTGTCTCAGCTCGCCCGCGGTATGGGCCAGGCGGCTCGGCATTATCTGGATTCCGAGGGTGTCGAGGCGTCGTTTGAGCCAGAACTTGATTATGCCGATGTGCTGGGGCAGGAGGTTGCCAAGCGCGGCATTGCGCTCGCGGCGGCGGGGGAGCTCGGCCTGCTTATGATTGGCTCGCCGGGTTCGGGCAAGACCATGCTCGCACGCCGCATGACGGGTATCTTGCCCGAGCTTTCTCTCGAGGATCAGCAAGAGGCGCTGTGCATCCATTCGGTCTTGGGCGAGAACATCGATGGTTTGCTGGCGGGACACCGGCCGTTCCGTAGCCCCCACCACAGCATTTCGACTGCGGGCCTTATTGGCGGCGGACGGCCGGTGCACCCGGGCGAGATTAGCCTAGCGCACGGCGGCGTGCTCTTTTTAGACGAGCTTGCCGAGTTTCCCAACAGCGTGCTGCAGACACTCCGTCAGCCCATCGAGCGCGGCTACGTCAAGATCGTACGCGTCGATGGGGCTTTCACGTTTCCCTCGCGGTTCCAGCTGCTTGCCGCGAGCAATCCCTGTCCCTGCGGCTTTTTGGGCGATCGCGAGGTACCGTGCCGCTGCTCGGCTTCGATGGTTGAGCGCTATCGGTCTAAGCTACGTGGTCCCTTGGCCGATCGTATTGACCTTATGATTGACGTGACCCGACCCGACCCGCAGGTAATTATCGAGGGCGCCGAGGGTATGTCGTCAGCTGAACTACGTGACTATGTTGTGCGGGGACGGGCATTTCGCGCCTGGCGCGAGTCCCGTATGGACGATGCAGATGCCGAGGCCGAGGACGATGAGTCACGTTCCATCGACGGCGTCGTTTCGACCTTTGCGCTCGATGGGGCAGCGGAAAAGTGCGTGCTCGGCCTGTCGAGGCGCACGCATCTTACCGGGCGCGGCATCGTGCGCTTGGTGCGTATCGCGCGCACGATTGCCGATGTTGCCGAAAGTGAGCGGGTAACCCAAGACCACGTGCTCGAGGCGGCGATGTACCAGGGGAGGAGGGACCAGTAATGCCCGAGGAGACTTTTGAGCTGCATCCCGGTGATGTGTTGTATCCAGCTACCGTTTTGGAGCTCTCCGATGTCCCCCAGACGCTTTATGTGCGTGGCGATCCCGCCGCACTGTCGACGCCTGCGCTCTCCATCATCGGCGCTCGCAAGGCCTCGCCGTACGGCCTTGCCGTGGCAGAGCTGGCCGCGAAAGTTGCGGTCGAGGCGGGGGTGACGGTGGTCTCGGGCGGTGCGGTCGGCTGCGACCAGGCCTCGGGTTGGGCCGCGGTCAACGCTGGTGGCAGGCACGTCGTGGTGTTGGGTACGGGCGCCGACGTGGTTTACCCGCGCTCGAGTGCAGGGCTCATCGCGCGCACGATCGATACGGGCGGCGCGGTCGTGTCCATCTCGCCTTGGGGTATGGGGCCACGCAAATTTGCCTTTCCGCGGCGTAACCGGGTGATTGCCGCGCTTTCGCAGGCGCTCTTCGTGTCGGAGGCCGGCATGCCCTCGGGCACGTTCTCGACAGCGGAGGCCGCCATGGACCTGGGGCGCGAACTGCTCGCGGTACCGGGCTCCATTTTGTCACCAGAGTCGCGTGGGACCAACTACCTCATCGCCAACGGTGCCTGCTGCATTGTTGACGAGGAGTCTATTGAGATGGCCATCTCGCGAATTTACGGCACCCTGCGCTATTCGCGTCCCGATGCGCCCGGTATCGCCGATCTGAACCCCACGCAGCAGGCCGTGATGCACGCGCTCATTGCCTCGCCGCTCAAGGTCGATGACATTGCCGCGCTCGTCTCCCTCGATGCCGTCGGCGTGCTCAAACTCCTGGGCTCACTCGAGCTCGAGGGACTCATCGAGCGCATGATGGATGGAAGGTATGCGCCCTCAAAGTTTGCGCTTCACGCTCAGACGCCCTTCGGTCACAATGGAAAGCGTGTCAATTAGAAAGGTGTTTGCAGATGCTGTTTGATCAAGTGACGGTTATCGGTGGCGGTCTGGCGGGATCGGAATGCGCGATTCAGCTGGCAGATCGCGGGTTTGCCGTAAAGCTGTGCGAGATGCGGCCGCTGGTGACCTCTCCTGCCCACCATACCGATCACTTGGCGGAGCTCGTCTGCTCCAATTCGTTTAAGTCGACCCGACCCGATTCCGCCGCCGGCCTGTTGAAGGCCGAACTCGAGCGTATGGGTTCGGTGCTGCTCGACTGCGCTCATCGCGCTGCCGTTCCCGCTGGTGGCGCCTTGGCGGTCGACCGTGTTAAATTCTCCGAGCTCGTCGAGGCCGAGGTTGCCGCCCGTCCCAATATCGAGGTCGTTCACGGCGAGGTCACCCAGATTCCCGAGGGCCATGTGGTTATCGCCGCGGGTCCCTTGTGCTCGCCGGCGTTGAGCGGGGAGGTCATGAAGCTCGTCGGTGGTGATTCCCTGGCGTTTTTTGACGCCGCGGCCCCAATTGTCGATGCCTCGACGCTCGATATGGATGTGCTGTTCTCGCAGTCGCGCTACGAGGAGCAGGGGAGTGGCGACTATCTCAATGCCCCGCTCAACAAGGAGGAGTACGAGGCCTTTATCGAGGCGCTTACCACGGCCGATCGCGTGGTGCTCAAGGACTTTGAGGGCGGGGATCTCTTCCAGGCCTGTCAGCCAGCCGAGGAGGTTGCGCGCACGGGCAAGGATGCCATCCGCTTTGGCGCTATGAAGCCCGTCGGGCTCACCGACCCGCGCACCGGTCGCCGTCCCTGGGCGGCGATTCAGCTGCGCGCCGAGAACAAGGAGAAGACCGCCTATAACCTGGTTGGTTTCCAGACCAACCTGACCTTCGGCGAGCAGAAGCGCGTTTTTCATATGGTTCCCGGTCTGGAGAATGCCGAGTTTTTCCGCTATGGCGTCATGCATCGCAATACCTTTGTCGATGCTCCCCATGTGCTCGATGGGACCTTCGCCGTACCCGGCACGGGCGTGCGCCTTGCCGGACAGATTACCGGTACGGAGGGTTACATGGAAGCGGTCGCGACGGGTCTCCTCGCTGCGCTCAATACCTATGCCGAGGCTATCGAGGTTGCTCCTGTCGAGCTGCCGCGCGTGGGCGCTCTCGGCGCGCTCGTGGGCTATGCGACCGATCCCGCTACGGTCGGATATCAGCCCATGCATGTTAATTTTGGCCTGGTGCCTCCCCTCGAGGACGGTAAACGCCGCAGCAAACGTGAGCGCTATCAGGCCTATGCGGATCGCGCCCTTAAGGCCCTGGATTCCTATCTGGAATCGCGCTCCGACCTGTTTGGGGGCGACCGGCCATAGCCTTTGACCTGTACGGTGCCGTCGACTCGTTCATAGCCTATATTGCACGCGTCGAGGGGCTTTCTTCTAACACTGTTATCGCTTACGGCTCTCGTCTGGAGCGTTTTGCCGCTTGGTGCGAGCGTGGGGATATCGATGCGCGCACGGCGGACGTACGTACCGTTCGTATGTATCTGGCGGAGCTGTCGCGCGAGCAGGTGGCGCCCAGGACGATTGCGGCGCACCTGTCTGCCATTCGTTCGTTCTATCGATGGATGGCTGCCGAGGGTCTTATCGATGGAGACGCTGTCTCTGCGATTGCCTCGCCCAAGCTTCCACGCGATTTGCCCGGAGTGCTGACCACCCAGCAGGTTAAGGCACTGCTTGCAGCGCCAGACGTTTCAACGCCTGCGGGACTGCGCGATGCGGCGATGCTCGAATTGCTCTATGCATCTGGGGCTCGCATCTCTGAGCTTGCGGCACTCAATGTTGAGTCCATTGCTTGGTCCGAGCGAACGCTGCGGCTTTGGGGTAAGGGGAGCAAGGAGCGCATCGTGCCCCTGTATCGGCGTGCTCTCGATGTGACCCGCCGCTATATTGAGGAAGGAAGACCGGAGCTTCTTGCTCAGGCAAAGTGTGGCGACGGTACGAACGGTGTGCATCCGCTGTTTATCTCGGCACGCGGCAACCGTATGAGCGCCGCCATGCTTAGGCGACGGTTTCATATGTTGGCGACGCTTGCGGGTATCCCTTCCGATATCGCCCCGCATGCGATGCGCCATACTTTTGCGACCGATTTGCTCGAGGGCGGAGCGGACTTGCGCTCTGTCCAGGAGTTGCTGGGGCATGCAAGCTTGTCCACCACGCAGATTTATACGCATCTCACGCCCGATCGGCTCAAACGCGCCGTTACCCAAGCTCTTCCGCGCGGCGAATAAGGCAGGAGAGGGGTTCTATCCAATCGATCGCGCGTCCGTGTGTGTGGTTTTGATTTCGGGTTGGCAGAAAGATGTAATCCTGCTATCATTCATCGGGTTGCTTCACGGCAACAGGTTTTTATCACGCACGCGCGGCTACTTCATACCGTGGTGCCCGGGCTTTGGTAGCACATGTCCGGGTTGGTTTTGGAGGATGACCCCGCGCGGAGGCAAACCACAGGAGGTTTAACATGGCTACCAAGATTAATATCCGCACCCTGCTCGAGGCCGGCTGCCACTTCGGTCACCAGACCCGTCGCTGGAACCCCAAGATGAAGCCGTTCATCTTCGGTGAGCGCAACGGCATCTACATCCTCGACCTCAAGCAGACCATTCTTGACGCCGACCAGGCTTACACCTTCGTCAAGAACGTTGCCAAGGGTGGCAACGTGCTGTTCGTCGGCACCAAGAAGCAGGCTCAGGAGGCCGTCAAGAACGCCGCTGAGCGCGCCAACATGCCTTACATCAACCAGCGTTGGCTCGGCGGCATGCTGACCAACTTCGTCACCATCCGCTCCCGCATCAACCGCATGGAGGAGCTCGAGGCCATGGTCGAGGACGGCCGCATGGCTGTTCTTCCCAAGAAGGAGCAGGCTGTTCTGGGTAAGGAGCTCGCTAAGCTCCAGACCAACCTCGGTGGCGCCCGCGACATGAAGGGTCTGCCCCAGGCTCTCTTCGTCATCGACACTAAGCGCGAGGAGAACGCCATCAAGGAGGCCCAGCGCCTGAACATCCCCGTCGTCGCTCTGATCGATACCAACTCCGATCCCGACGAGGTCGAGTACGGCATCCCCTGCAACGATGACGCCATCTCCGCTGTCACCCTTATGTGCGAGCTCATGGCCGACGCCTGCCTCGCTGGCTCCGGCAAGGAGCAGGTCTCCGAGGCCGAGATGGCCGCTGAGCCCAAGGCCGAGTAAATCAGTCCTAATTAAGTCTTTTTCATCTCTTTGAAAGGAACCACAATGGCCCAGATTACCGCCGCTATGGTCAAGCAGCTCCGCGAGATGACCGACTCCCCGATGATGGAGTGCAAGAAGGCTCTCGTCGAGGCTGACGGTGACATGGACGCCGCTGTTGACGTTCTGCGTAAGAACGGCCTCGCTAAGGCTGCCAAGAAGGCTGGCCGCGAGACCAACGAGGGCGCTGTCGCCGCGTTCGTCTCCGAGGATGGCAAGACCGGCGCTCTGCTCGAGCTCTCCTGCGAGACCGACTTCGTCGGCTCCAACGCCAAGTTCACCGGCTTTGCTTCCAAGGTCGCCGAGGTTGTCGCCACCACCGAGCCGGCCGATGTCGACGCTCTGCTCGAGAAGCCGATGGGCGAGGAGACCGTTTCCTCCGAGCTCACCGAGATGATTCACATCATGGGCGAGAACATGAAGATCTCCCGCTTCGCCGCCCGCAAGGTCGAGAACGGCGCTCTCGCTTCTTACATCCACATGGGTGGTAAGATCGGCGTCCTCGTCGAGTTTGCTTTCGAGAAGGCTGAGACCGCTCAGGCTGAGTCCTTCAAGACCTTTGCCCACGACGTTGCCCTTCAGGTTGCCGCTGTCGCTCCGATCTGCGCTACCCGCGATCAGGTTCCGGCCGAGACCGTCGAGCATGAGAAGCAGATTTACATGGCTCAGGCTGCCGAGTCCGGCAAGCCCGAGGCCATCCAGGAGAAGATGGCTGTTGGCCGTCTGGAGAAGTTCTACAAGCAGTCCGTGCTCACCGAGCAGGAGTTCATCAAGGACAGCTCCCTCACCATCAAGAAGTACGCCGAGCAGGTCTCTAAGGAGCTCGGCGATACCATTACCGTCGTTGCCTTCGACCGTCTGGTCCGTGGCGAGTAAATAAGCTCTTGTAGCTGGTAATGAGCAGGCTGTGGGTTTTACTCACAGCCTGCTTTTTCATGGCTCCAAGCAGAGCCTTTGATATCATATTGAGAGTCTAATTAAAGGAGGATCGCTTTGTCCGACATCCGATATAAACGCGTGCTTCTGAAGCTTTCCGGCGAAGCACTGATGGGCGATGGCCACTATGGCATCGACCCCAAGATTACCGACCATCTTGCCAAGCAGGTCAAGGAGCTGCTTGCCGTTGGCCATGAGGTCGGCATCGTTGTCGGCGGCGGCAATATTTTCCGCGGCATGGCTGGAGCTGCCGGCGGTATGGAGCGTGCTCAGGCCGATTACATGGGCATGCTTGCAACCGTTATGAACGCGCTCGCCCTGCAGGATGCCTTCGAGCATAACGATGTTCCCTGCCGCGTTATGAGTGCCATCCAGATGAACGAGATTTGCGAGCCCTATATTCGTCGTCGCGCCATCAATCACCTGTCCAAGGGCAATGTCGTTATCTTCGCGGCCGGCTCGGGCAATCCGTACTTTACGACTGACACCGCCGCGGCCCTTCGCGCCTGCGAGATCGGTGCGGAGATTCTGATTAAGGCCACCAAGGTCGACGGTATCTACGACAAGGATCCCGTCAAGTGCGCCGATGCCGTCCGCTTTGACAGGATCACCTATCACGAGGTGCTCGTCCGCGGCCTGCAGGTTATGGATTCCACGGCTACGGCCCTGTGCCAGGATAACCGTATGCCCATTTTGGTCCTCAACATCGATGGCGAGGACAACGTCAAGCGCGCGCTTTCGGGTGAGCCCGTCGGCACGCTCGTCTATCAGGAGGATTAAGCATGGCAGAGAACATCACCGCCCACATGGACAAGTCGCTCGAGTCCCTCAAGCATAACTTCTCCAAGGTCCGTACCGGCCGAGCCAACGCTAATATTCTGTCCGACATCACCGTCGATTATTACGGTGTTCCCACGCCGGTCACGCAGGTTGCCGCCGTAAAGACCCCCGAGGCCCACATGCTGCTCATCGAGCCGTGGGATAAGGCGCTTATCAACGCCATCGTCAAGGCCATCGGCGCTTCCGATCTGGGTATTACCCCCAACTCCGATGGCACCGTTGTTCGTCTTCCGTTCCCGGCTCCCACCGAGGAGCGCCGTCGCGAGCTCGTCAAGGAGTGCCGCGAGTATGCCGAGCAGGCCAAGGTGTCTATCCGTAACATCCGTCGCGACTTTAACAACAAGCTCGAGCGCGATGAGGAGCTCACCGAGGACGACGTCCGCCGTGAGCAGGCCAAGGTGCAGAAGCATACCGACGAGTATGTCGCCAAGGTCGAGGAGCTTCTGAAGGAAAAAGAAGCCGAGGTCATGGAGATCTAAGGTGCAATACGACGAGAACAAACTGGTCGAGTACTTTGCCGACGCCCCTGCGGGCGTCGGTTTTTCCGACCTTGACCTCAATAACATTCCGCGCCATATCTCGTGCATCATGGACGGTAACGGTCGCTGGGCTACGGCGCGAGGTCTTGCCCGTACCGAGGGTCACAAGGCGGGTATCGTCTCCCTTCGTGAGATCATTACCGCCTGCGTGCGTCTGGGTGTCGACGTGCTTTCCGCCTATGCGTTTTCAACCGAAAACTGGAACCGCCCGCAGCATGAGGTCAACGTCTTGATGCATCTGTTTGCCAAGACGTTTATCGATGAGCTGCCGCTTCTGAAGCGCGAAAATGTCCGTGTTGTCTTTTTGGGTGATATTTCCGCGCTGCCCAAGAAGACCCGCGACGTTTTTGAATGCGGTCTTGCCGAGTGCGCTGATCACACCGGTATGACGCTGGCGCTTGCCGTCAACTACGGCGCGCGTGCCGAGATTACCCGTGCCGCCCGTCAGCTTGCGCTCGATGCCGCCGCCGGCAAGATCGACCCTGCTGCTATCGACGATGATATGGTTGCTTCGCACCTGTACACCGCCGGTCTTCCCGATCCCGAGCTGGTCATTCGCACCTCTGGTGAGCTTCGCCTTTCGAACTATCTGCTGTGGCAGGTGGCTTATTCCGAGTTCTATGTCACCGATACCTATTGGCCTGACTTTGATCGTTGGGGCCTTGTTGACGCCATTTTGGCCTATCAGGGCCGTGACCGTAGGTTTGGTGGACTGAGCAAGACCGAGGAGGCTTAATCGTGTCCGATCGTCCCAAGGCATCTGCTCCCAAGACGCCTGCGCGCAAAGCTGCCACTGCGGGAGCGCCTGCAGCGAAGAGCGGCACCGGTTCGTGGCTTGCGGGCTTTATTACCCGTGCCGCCGCCGGTATCGTCTACGCCGTCGTCTTTATCCTGTGCCTGGTTTTGGGTATCGTGCCCACCGCCATTTTTGTCTCTGTCATGAGCGGGCTTTGCTGCTTTGAGTTTTTCCGTATGACGAGGCTCGATGGCAAGGTCGCCAACGAGCATCTGGGCATTATTGCCGCCGTGCTCTTTCCGTTATCGGCGCTTGGCGATTCGCTTTTGCTGAACGCCCTGCTTTTTGCACTGATGCTCGCGGTGGGCATTTGGTATGTTTGGTCGCCGCGTACCCGCATCTCTGATGTGGCCGTGACGCTCATGGGTCCCATCTACACAGGCTTTATGCTGTCGGCTATTGTGCTGCTGCGCGATGCCGTGCCCGGTTTTGCCGGCGCCCTGCTTTCAGTGGGTGTTTGCGCGTCCCTTTGGGTTTCCGATTCGTTTGCCTACATCGTGGGCAGCCGTATCGGCAAACACAAGATGGTCCCCAAGATCTCTCCCAACAAGAGCTGGGAGGGCTTTGTTGGTGGCATTCTGGGCTCGGTTCTCATCTGGCTCATTTTGTGGGTGACGCATCTCTATAAGCTGAGCTTGCCCTATGCGCTGCTTTGCGGCGTGGTTGTGTCCATCTTGGGCGTTATCGGCGACCTTATCGAGTCGCGCATCAAGCGTGGCGTGGGCGTCAAGGATTCCGGTAACCTTATCCCGGGTCACGGCGGCATGCTCGATCGTAGCGATTCGCTTATCTTCGGCTGCATCACCGCGCAGCTGATGCTGATGATCGGAGGCGTGCTGTAATGTCCTTCCAGACGACGTATGGCTCCGATGGACGCCTTCGTGTTGCCATCCTGGGCTGTACGGGCTCTATCGGCACTCAGGCGCTCGATGTTTGCCGTCAGCATGCCGATCGTCTGCAGGTGACGGCGCTTTCCGTTAATTCCAGCACCTCCGAGCTCGTTGCAGCTGCCCGCGAGTTCTCGGTTCCGGCGGTTGCCGTGGCCGATGTCGCTCATGGCGATGACGCCGTGCTGCAGGAGTTGCCCGAGGGAACGGAGCTCGGCGTTGGTGCGCAGGCGGTTTGCGAGCTCGCGCGTCGCGACGATGTCGATTGCGTGCTTGTCGCTATTGTGGGCGCCGCCGGTCTCGAGGCGAGCCACGCGGCCTTGACCTCGAATAAGCGCCTTGCCCTTGCCAATAAGGAGTCGCTCGTTGTTGGCGGTGACCTGCTGATGCCGTTGGCTCAGCCTGGTCAGCTTATCCCGGTCGATTCCGAGCACTCTGCAATTTACCAATGCTATCTGGGTGAGAATCCGCACGAGGCCCATTGTATTTGGCTTACCTGCTCGGGCGGTCCGTTCTTTGGCCGTTCGCGCGAGGAACTCGACCGTGTGACGCGTGCCGATGCCCTGGCGCACCCTACGTGGGCTATGGGTGCCAAGATCACGATTGACTCCGCTACCCTCATGAACAAGGGCCTGGAGCGTATCGAGGCGATGCACCTCTTCGGTTGCGACCTCGACTTTATCAACGTGGTCGTTCAGCGCCAGTCAAAGATTCATTCGATGGTCGAGTTTGCCGACGGCTCCGTGATGGCGCATCTCGGGGCATCTGACATGCGCATCCCCATCCAGTTTGCCTTCTCGTATCCCGAGCGCTGGGATACTCCGGCTCCGCGCATCGATTTCCGCGAGTTGGGTCAGCTTACCTTTGATGCGGCCGACATGGATACGTTTCGCTGCCTGGCGCTGGCCGAGCGTGCGGGCAAGACGGGCGGCACCATGCCGTGCGTGCTCAATGCCGCCAACGAGGTCGCCGTCGATGCCTTCCTGCATGATGGCTGCAGTTTTACCGATATCGATCGCATTGTGGAATCCTGTATGGATGCGCATGATGCGCAGACGGTCGATTCGTTTGAACAGCTTCGCGGTATCGATGCGTGGGCGCGTGAAAAGGCCGCGCAAGTGCTCGTCGCAACCCGTTCTTAACCCATAAGGATTGCTTTTTCGTTTTATGGAAACTGTTCTGAGCGTTCTCTCATCGGTCTTTTGGGGCCTGCTGATGCTTTCCGTCCTCGTGTTTTTGCACGAGGGCGGCCACTTTTTGGCGGCGCGTGCCTGCGGCGTCCGGGTGACTGAGTTCTTTTTGGGCCTGCCGTGTCGCTTTGATATTCACCATACGTCTCGTCGGATCGGCACCAAGTTTGGCGTGACCCCGCTGTTGCTGGGTGGGTATGCTGCCATCTGTGGCATGGATCCGACCGATGTCTTGTGTGCCGATCGCGTGCTTGCCGCCATCTATCGCCACGGCCGTGTGACGGTGGCCGATCTTGCCGTCGAGCTTGAGCTGTCCGAGGAGGATGTGCTCGAGGCCTGTGCTTTGCTGCTGGGTTGGGGCTCCATAGCTCCTTGGTATGAAGAAGGGGAAAAGCCTTCGCCTGGTTACTATCCCACCAAGTACCAGACCCTGCCGCGTGACGCGGCGGGTTATACCACCTTTGACGGCCGTCGGTTCGATCGCGAGCACGCGACTGCCGAGGGCGATGTATGGGAACTGCCGTGCGGCGAGGCCGAATTCCTTGCACGCGAGCGCTCGCACACCTATTTGGGTCAGGGCTTTGTCAAGCGTGCCTTTATGCTGCTTGCGGGCATTATCGTCAATATCCTGACGGGCTTTTTGCTCCTTATGAGCATCTATTCCATCGCGGGTGTCACGGTGCCGGTGGACACCAATGTGATCGGCCAGGTTGACGAAGGCTCGATTGCCTCCGCGGCGGGAATCGAGGATGGCGACGCGATTCTTTCGGTCGACGGAATATCGTGCTCTACCTGGATGGACGTTTACGATGCCATTGGCAAGGCTGCTGGTAAGGACGATATCGCCATTGAGTATGAGCGTGACGGCAAGAAGCATTCGACCACGGTTGCGCTCAAAGAGGACGAACGCCTAGGTGTGTATGTCTCTACGCAGGTGGTTCGTTTAGACCCCATCACGTCGGCTCGCCTGTCGTTCTCCTATGTCGTGCAGACAGCGGAGGGCGTGATGCGCCTGCTCCAGCCGCAGCATACGATGGAGATTCTCGATCAGTCCTCTTCGATCGTGGGTATTAGCGTTATGTCCTCACAAGCTGCTGCTGCCGGCCCTGCCACGTTCCTTTCGTTTGCCGCTCTCATTTCGTTCTCGCTTGGCTTTATGAACCTGCTGCCTATCCCGCCACTCGATGGCGGCAAGTTGCTCATCGAGATCATTCAAAAGATTGCGGGCCGCGAGCTTCCGCTCAAGGTCCAGACGATTGTGAGCTATGTGGGCATCGCGCTCTTTGCGCTGCTGTTTGTCTATATGCTTCGTTCCGACATCCTTCGATTTATTCTGTAGGGGAGTGTTTGGATTGTCTTTATCCCATCCTTTGCCTCGCGAGTTGACGCGCCCCGTGCATGTGGGCGACGTGCAGATCGGTGGAGGCGCGCCGGTGGCGGTTCAATCCATGACCTGCACCGATACCGCTGATGCCCAGGCAACGCTTGCGCAAGTGCGCGCGTTGGCGCAGGCTGGCTGCGATATCGTGCGCGTGAGCGTGCCCACCGAGGCCGCGCTTGAGGGTTTCCGCGCCATCTGTGCCGAGTCTCCGGTGCCGATCGTTGCCGACATCCACTTTAACCATAAGCTCGCCATTGGTGCCGTTGAGGCCGGTGCTGCCAAGCTGCGCATCAATCCCGGCAATATCGGCGATTGGGCCAAGGTTGACGCGGTGATCGATGCTGCGGGTGCCGCGGGCTGTGCGATTCGTATCGGCGTCAATGCTGGTTCGCTTGAGCAGGATATCGCTGAGCGCGACGACCTCACGCAGCCCGAAAAGCTCGTGATGTCGAGCGAACGTTTCGTCAAGCATTTTGAAGACCGCGGCTTTACGAACATTGTGCTATCGGCCAAGGCCCATAGCGTGCAAACGACGCTCGACACCTATCGTGCCCTGTCGCGTGAGATTCCCCACGTTCCGCTCCACCTGGGTGTAACCGAGGCGGGCACCAAGCTGCAGGGCACCATCAAGAGCTCGGTGGGCCTTGGCATCCTGCTGTCCGAGGGAATCGGTGACACCATGCGCGTTTCGCTCACGGCCGATCCGGTTGAGGAGCCGCCGGTCGCCTGGGGAATTTTGCAGTCGCTGGGCCTGCGTCGCCGCGGCCCCGAGATTGTCTCGTGCCCCACGTGCGCCCGCTGTCAGGTTAACCTGATCGCAATCGCCGAGGAAGTAACCGAGCGGCTTAAGAACTATGCCGCGCCGCTTTCGATTGCCGTCATGGGATGTGCCGTTAATGGCCCCGGTGAGGCTTCTGATGCCGACCTGGGCGTTGCTTGCGGACGTGGTCAGGGCCTGCTCTTTTCGCACGGCCAGATCATTGGTAAAGTAGCGGAGGACCAAATTGTCGACGCGCTTATGGCCGAGGTCGACAAGCTTATTGAGGAGAAATAAATGACCCGACCAATGTATATGTCTAAGCTGTATGCTCCGACGCTCAAAGAGGATCCGGCCGACGCTGAGCTTGCGAGCCATCGCCTGCTGCTCCGTGCCGGTATGATCCGCAAGGAGGCCGCCGGTCTCTATTCCTATCTGCCGCTCGCGTGGCGCTCGATTCGCAAGATTGAGAACATCGTGCGCGACGAGATGGACGCCGCCGGCGCCCAGGAGCTCATGATGCCCATCATGGTCGATGCCGAGCTGTGGCGTGAGTCCGGCCGTATCGATGCCTATGGCAAGGAGCTCGTGCGCTTTGATGACCGTCACGGCCGCGAGTTCGTGCTCGGCCCCACGCACGAGGAGACCGTGACTGCCCTGGTGCGCAACGAGCTGCGTTCATACAAGCAACTGCCGGTGAATCTCTATCACATCCAGGACAAGTTCCGCGACGAGTTCCGTCCCCGCTTTGGCCTGATGCGCGGTCGCGAGTTCATCATGAAAGACGCCTACAGCTTCTCTGCCACGCAGGAGAGCCTGCAGGAGGAGTATGACAAGATGAAGCAGGCCTACGCCAATATCTGCGAGCGCTGCTACATTAAGGCCCTGCCCGTCGTCGCCGATTCCGGCGAGATCGGTGGCGACACCTCCGTCGAGTTCATGGCGCTGGCAGATGCCGGCGAGGCTTCGCTGGTCTACTGCGACGATTGTGGCTTTGCTGCCGATGACGAGGCGGCAAGCACCAAGGTCGTTGTGACCGAGGGCCCCGGCGACGGCACGCTCACCAAGGTCGAGACTCCGGGTATGGGCACCATCGAGGCCGTCGCCAAGTTCTTCGGCTTCCCCGAGAACGGTACGCGCAAGTCGCTGGCTCTCATCGACGCCGAGGGCAAGCCGGTTGTGGCCATCGTTCCGGGCGATCATGAGCTCAACGACTGCAAGGCCGAGCATGTCTTTGGCAAGGGCTATCGCATGATGACCGACGAGGAGCTCCAGACCTACGGTCTGCATAAGGGCTTTATCGGACCGGTTAACCTGCCCGAGGGCATTCGTCTGGTCTGCGACGAGAGCCTGCGCGAGTCCAAGCAGTGGGCCTGCGGTGCCAACGAAGTCGACTATCACTTTACCGGTGCCTGCCCCGAGCGCGACTTTACCGTCGACGAGTGGGCCGACCTGGTTACCGTCGTTGCCGGCGACCCTTGCCCGCTCTGCGGCAAGCCGCTCTCCGCTGCTCGCGGCATCGAGGTTTCCCAGGTCTTCCAGCTGGGCACCAAGTACTCCGAGGCCATGGGTGCCACCTTTATGGACGAGGACGGCAAGGAGAAGCCGCTTATCATGGGTTGCTACGGCGTGGGCGTTTCCCGCTCGCTCGCTGCCGTCGTGGAGCAGCACAACGACGAGCACGGTATCGTTTGGCCGGTCTCCGTTGCCCCGTACGAGGTTGCGGTGATTCCGCTCGACCCCAAGAAGGAGGAGTGCGCTTCTGTTTGCGATCAAATCGTCGAGGGTCTGTGCGCCGAGGGTATCGAGGTTGTCGTAGACGACCGTGACGAGCGTCCCGGCTTTAAGTTTGCCGACAACGACCTTATGGGCTTCCCTTATCAGGTGGTGCTCGGCAAGCGCGGCCTTAAGAACGGCACCGTCGAGCTCAAGGATCGTGCCACGGGCGAGCGCGAGGATGTGGCGATCGATGAGGTTGTCGCCAAGGTGGCTGAGCTTGTGAAAGCAGCACGCCGTTAATCGAGCCCGCTGCGTTTAGTGCACTTGTTAAGCGGCCCTGCGTCTCTCGAGGTAGAGATGCAGGGCCGCTTTTGCGTCTAAGGGACAGTTGTTGCTAAAAGGAAAACCCCGCAGCCCATGCGAGCTGCGGGGTTTTCCTTTGTGCCTCCGATGCGAAATAAATCGCTCAGATATTACTGATAATCGACGACGTCGATCCAGTTCTTAAGGAACTCATCGTTCACGTTGCGCTTACGAGCGAGCTCGGAAGCGGCGACGATGCTCGTCCACTGACGCACGACCTGCATGGGCATGTCGGCGCGATCGCAGTAGAGCTCCAGGTAGGCCTCGGCCTGGTCCTTGCTGTTGAGGGCAAAGAGCAGGTAGGTGGTGGCAACGTCGGCAGCAGGGGAGCCCTGGGTGGCGTGTGCCCAGTCGCAGACGTACAGCTGGCCGTCGTCGCCAACGATGACGTTGGAGGGGTTGAAGTCGCCGTGGCAGACCTTGAACTCCTTGGTCATGCCGTCCAGACGCTCCTGAAGGTTGTAGCGCGTGGTGGCATTGAGCTGATCGAGGCTGTCGATCATGCGGGCGAACTTGTCGCGCTGACGGTTGAGCAGCGGGGAGGTGTAGCCGTGGATCTCGATCTGGAGGTCGACGAACATCTCGAGGTACTCACCAAAGCGCTGGGGCTCGGCAGTCATCTTCTCGGCAAGGGTGGTGCCCGGAACCTTCTCGGTCACGAGCGCCCAGCCGTTGGCGTTCTCGAGCTGAGAAACCTCGAGAGCCTTGGGGCTGCGGATGCCGCACTCATTGATGCGGGCAAGATTCAAAGCCTCGTTGAACACGTCGGAGACGGGCTTGGTCTCGTTAAAGACCTTGACGATCTTGTCGCCCAGGTCGTAAACGACTTTGTTGCCGCGACGGACGAGCTCGGTCTTGGATTCGGGGAGCAGCATGATTGCATCCTTTCAACGATGCGATAGAAGCAGCGGCGGGGGCGTGCGTGCGCCCGTTCACCCCCGCCGAAATAACCGTGCTAAAAACTAGCAGACGGCGTAGTCCTGGGGCTCGCGGCCATAGTAGGCGTCCAGGTAGAGCTCCTTGATCTCGCTCATGAGCGGGTAGCGCGGGTTAGCGCCGGTGCACTGGTCGTTGAATGCCTGCTCGGTCATCTCGTCGAGGGTGTCGAGGAAGTACTGCTCGTCAACACCGTAGTCGGCGATGGTCTTCTTGACACCGATGAAGTCCTTGAGCTCCTCGAGCTTCGTGATGAAGTTCTCGAAGACCTCCTTGTCGTCCTTGCCCTCGATGCCGCAGTACTTGGCCATCTCGGCGTAGTTGTGCAGCGCGTTGGGGTAGGGATACTGGGAGAACGTGCCCATCTTGACGGGGGCCTCGGCGGCGTTGTAGCGCATGACGCGAGTCAGGATGATGGCGTTGGCGATGCCGTGGGGCAGGTGATGGAAGGCACCGAGCTTGTGGGCCATGGAGTGGTTGAGGCCCAGGAAGGCGTTGGCGAAGGCCATACCGGCCATGCAGGAGGCGTTGTGCATCTCCTCGCGGGCATGCGGGTCCTTGGCGCCGTTTTCGAAGCTGGAGGGCAGGTTCTCGAAGACGAGCTTGGCAGCGCGCTCGGAGAGGCCCTTGGTGTAGTCGGAGGCCATGATGGAGACATAGGACTCGATGGCGTGGGTCATGACGTCGATGCCGGAGGCGGCGGTCAGGCCGCGCGGGGCGGTCATGCAGTTGTCGGCGTCAACGATAGCCATGTTGGGGAGCAGCGCGTAGTCGGCGAGCGGCCACTTGATGCCGGTCTCCTTGTCGGTGATGATGGCGAACGGCGTGCACTCGGAACCGGTGCCCGAAGAGGTCGGGACGGCGACGAAGTAGGCCTTCTTGCCCATCTCGGGGAAGGTGAAGATACGCTTGCGGATGTCCATGAAGTCCATGGCCATGTCCTCAAACTTGCACTCGGGGTGCTCGTACATCATCCACATGATCTTGCCGGCGTCCATAGCGGAGCCACCGCCGACGGCGATGATGACGTCCGGCTCAAAGAGAGCCATCTGCTTGGCGCCGCGACGTGCGCACTGCAGCGACGGATCGGGCTCGACGTCGTAGAAGCAGTCGTGGGCGATGCCCATCTCGTCGAGCTTGGCCTCGATGGCGCGGGTGTTGCCATTCTTGAAGAGGAACTGGTCGGTGACGATAAAGGCGCGCTTCTTGCCCATGACGCTGCCCAGCTCGTCGAGAGCGACGGGCGTGGAACCCTTCTTGAAGTAGACCTTCTCGGGAGCGCGGAACCACAGCATGTTCTCACGGCGCTCGGCCACAGTCTTAACGTTGATCAAGTGCTTCACCCCAACGTTCTCGGAGACGGAGTTGCCGCCCCAGGAGCCGCAGCCCAGGGTCAGAGACGGCTTCATGCCAAAGTTGTACAGGTCACCGATGCCGCCGTGCGAGGACGGGGTGTTGATGACGATACGGCAGGCCTTCATGACATGCTCGAACAGGCTGATCTTATCGGCCTGGGCGGGATGCACGTACAGAGAGGCGGTGTGGCCCGGGCCACCGGCGAGTACCAGGTGCTCGGCCTTGTCGACGGCCTCCTGGAAGTCCTTGGCGTGATACATGGCCAGGACAGGGGAGAGCTTCTCGTGGGAGAACTCCTCCTTGGCGGGGTCGGTGGAGGTGACCTCGGCGATCAGGATCTTGGTCTTGGCGGGAACCTCGATACCGGCGAGCTCGGCGATCTTGGCGGCAGCCATGCCGGGGATGCGGTGATCGAGAGCGCCGTTCTTGAACATGGCGCCGCGCAGGGCCTCCATCTCGGCACCCTGCTTGACGAAGTAGCAGCCGCGCTTCTGGAATTCGGCCTTAACCTGGTCATAGATGGTGTCGATGACGGTCACGGACTGCTCGGAAGCGCAGATCATGCCGTTGTCGAAGGTCTTGGAGTGGATGATGGAGTTGACGGCGAGCAGCACGTCGGCGGTGTCGTCGATGACGACCGGGGTGTTACCGGCGCCAACGCCCAGGGCGGGCTTGCCCGAGGAGTAGGCGGCCTTGACCATGCCCGGGCCACCGGTGGCGAGGATGATGTCGACATCGCGCATGACCATGTTGGTCAGCTCGATGGAGGGGACATCGACCCAGCCGATGATGCCCTCGGGGGCGCCGGCCTTGACGGCGGCGTCAAGCACGAGCTTGGCGGCGGCGATGGTGCACTTGGCGGCAGCCGGGTGCGGGGAGATGATGATGGCGTTGCGGGTCTTCAGGCTGATCAGCGTCTTGAAGATCGCGGTGGAGGTGGGGTTGGTCGTCGGGATGACGGCGCCCACGATGCCGATGGGCTCAGCGATCTTGGTGATGCCGTAGGCCTCGTCGCGCTCAATGACACCACAGGTCTTGGTGTTCTTGTAAGCGTTGTAGATGTACTCTGCGGCGTAGTGGTTCTTGATGACCTTGTCCTCAAGAACGCCACGACCGGTCTCCTCGATGGCCATCTTCGCCAACGGGATACGAGCCTTGTTGGCGGCCATGGCGGCCTCGTAGAAGATCTTGTCGACCTGCTCCTGCGTGTACGTAGCAAAAAGCGCCTGGGCCTCTCGCATCTGAGCGAGTTTAGCCTCAAGCGCCTCTACGTTGTCCACAATTGCGGGAGTAGTGTTTTCCGGTGACTTTTTCACCATTTGTGTCTCCTTGCGATCGGAGATTTACCCTACGTGTTGCATGATAGCAAGAAATTATTCGGCGAACGGTAAGATTCCCGTAAAAGGCACACTAAAACGCTTCAACTAGATGAAGCGTTTTAATTAAAATATCTGCCTGGCATCGGCCCGCTCATTGGGGACAGACTTATATGAGTGCTTTCACTCATTTGGGACAGACATCGTTTTGCAATTTCGCTGTTCTGGATCTGTTATGGCGGTGCAGCTGCTCGATTATATCCATCTCAATCCTGTGAAAGGTGCGCTCGACTCACTCGAGGCGTACCGATGGTCAAGCTTCAAGGCATATCAGCTGGGCTACGATCCCTTTGACATTTGTGATGCGGCCCCTATGCTCGATATTGTCGGAGGCTCCCGTTGCTATTGCGAGCATCTCAAGGAAGTTGCCGGGCGCATCTGGTCGGTGGAGGTTCTTCCGCGCCGTCGGATCCCCGATGAGGAGGCCCTTTCCGTTGCGCGCGAAGTCCTGCCGAGCATAGATCCTACGCTGCTTAAGGCCCTGCCACGCCCCGAACGCGGTGCCTGCCTGCTGAGGCTCCGGCAGGCACATCTCACGGTCAAGCAAATTGCCCGTATCACCGGTATCGGCGCTACAAGTGTGACCAAGGCAACTGCGGGCTGGAAGGAAGCTGCGTGAGGCAGGGGCCGGAGCTAGTCGGGGCGCCGCAGACTCGCATCATGTCTGTCCCCAATGAGTGAAAACACCCATGTAAGTCTGTCCCCAATGAGTGAAAACACCCATGTAAGTCTGTCCCCAATGAGTGCAAAAAGGCGCCCTCCACAAGAGAGGACGCCTTTGGTAAGTTCTATGTGAACGCGAGGTCTTTGACCCGGAGAGTCCGAGGTACTTGTTGGTAAGACCTTATTTAGGAGCGCGCAACCTTGCCAGACTTAAGGCAGGTGGAGCAAACGTTCATCTTGCGACGGTGACCATCGACGACGACGTAGACGCGCTGGATGTTGGGGCGGAACTTACGGTTGGTGACGCGGTGAGAGTGGCTGATGGAGCGACCGGCAACGGGGTGCTTACCGCAAACTTCGCAAACTTTGGACATAACTGACCCTCCTTGGGCGACAAACGAACATGTCGCGTTAACAAACAAGCCTGAACTATAGCACAGAAGCAGCTCCCTGTGCGTAATCTACACAGAGATATTTCTCTTATGGCGATAGTGCCCACGCTACGGCCCTGGACGTAGATCCGATTTGCGTGTAGCAGAGGGGATTATGCCAGCTCGCATCGACGTTTTCAAGCTTGTCCCGCAAATATATATAGGTTTATGGAGCGTTGAGTCCGTTTGCGGATTGCTCCGTATTAATGCTCGCAATTAAGCTCGGGGTTGGCTACACTATCCCTTGACCATTAAAGGGGTACGAGATACCCACATGGATTTATATTGCTGCCATAGAGCAGTCCTTCCTGTGGGTGTCTGGTCCGCTTTGAGCGGTCGGGCATCTATTTTTTTGACTGTATCAGCAGTCAAGACATGTGAGGAAGGAGATCGATGGGCACGACTTCCCCCAAGGCGGTCATCATGGACGAGACCGCCGTCAACCGAGCGATGACCCGCATCGCGCACGAGATTCTCGAGCGCAACGAGGGCTGTGAAGACCTCGCTCTGGTCGGCATCGTCACGCGCGGCGACCTTCTGGCAAAGAAGCTCGCCGAGGCGATCAAGGAGATCGAGGGTGTTGACGTTCCGCTCGGCAGCCTGGACATCAGCTTCTATCGCGATGACTATGCGACTAACTTCGCTCCCGCGATCCACGCTACCAACATTCCCTTCAGCGTCGACGGCAAGCGCGTCGTTTTGGTGGACGACATCCTGTACACGGGCCGCACCATCCGCGCCGCTCTGGACGCCGTTATGGACCTGGGCCGTCCGAGCCGCATCGAGCTGGCAGTTCTCGTTGACCGCGGTCACCGCGAGCTCCCTATCTCGCCGGACTTTGTCGGCAAGAACGTTCCCTCGTCGCACGAGGAGAACGTGCACCTATATATGAAGGAAGTCGACGGCCGTACCGCTGTCGAGATCAACGACGTCGCGCCGGGTTCCCACGTGGGCTCCGCGCCGCTGGGAGGTGAGTAGTACCGTGGCGTTCAATCATAAGCACCTGATCGACATTACCGAGTACTCCGAAGAGGACATCAAGCTCATCCTCGAGACCGCCAAGGCGTTCTCCGAGGTCAACGAGCGTGCCATCAAGAAGGTCCCCACGCTCAAGGGCAAGACCATCGTCAATATGTTCAACGAGCCCTCGACGCGTACCCGCAGCTCCTTCGAGCTCGCCGAGAAGCGTCTTTCGGCCGACAGCCTCAACTTTGGCGGCTCCTCGACCTCCACGGTCAAGGGCGAGAGCCTCGTCGATACCGTCGAGACGCTCAACGCCTACAAGATCGACTGCATCGTCGTGCGCGACAAACATGCCGGTGCTCCCTACATCGTCACGCAGAATTCGCCCGCGAGTGTTATCTGCGCCGGTGACGGTAAGCACAATCACCCCACGCAGGCTCTGCTCGACCTGTACACCATCTGGGAGCACAAGGGTGACTTCCACGGTCTGAAAGTCGCCGTCGTCGGCGACATCGCCCACTCCCGCGTCTGCGGCTCGCTGATCCCCGCGTTGAAGATCATGGGCTGCGAGACCTACGCCGTCGCCCCCGGCACGCTGCTGCCGCCGGCGCCCGAGGTTCTGGGCTGCGACCACGTGACGAGCGACCTCGATTCCGTCCTGCCCGAGCTGGACGTCGTCTACATGCTGCGCGTACAGCAGGAGCGCCTCGAGGGTGCCCCGTTCCCGACCATTCGCGAGTACCACAAGCTCTTCGGCCTGACCAAGGACCGTGAGAAGCTCATGAAGCCCGACGCGATCATTTGCCACCCGGGCCCCATCAACCGCGGCGTCGAGTTCGACTCCTATATGGCCGACCACCCGCAACGCTCCGTCATCCTGGAGCAGGTCTACGCCGGTATCTGCGTGCGTATGGCTATCCTGTATCTGCTGCTTGGAGGTGCCGATAATGGCCTTGCTTCTTAAGAATGCCCACGTCGTCGATCCGTCCGTCGAGCTTGACGGGGTCGTTGACGTCCTGATCGACGGCGACAAGATCGCCGAGGTCGGCGAGAACCTCGCCGCCGAGGGAGCCGAGGTCCGCGACCTTTCCGGTAAGTATCTTGTCCCTGGCCTGGTGGACATGCACGTCCACCTGCGCGAGCCCGGTTACGAGGTTAAAGAGGACATCGAGAGCGGCACCCGCGCAGCTGCCAAGGGCGGCTTCACTGGCGTGTGCGCCATGCCCAACACCGACCCCGTTACCGATAACGGTACCGTTGTTGAGTTCGTCAAGTCCCGCGCTGCCGAGGTCGGCCACTGCCGCGTCTATCCTTCTGGCGCCATGACCCGCGGTCTTAAGGGTGAGGCTATGTCCGAGATGGGCGATATGGTCGCCCACGGCGCCGTCGCCTTCACCGACGACGGTCGCGGCGTGCAGGGTGCAGGCATGCTCCGTCGCTGCATGGACTACGGCAAGATGTTCGGCAAGGTCTTCATGAGCCATTGCCAGGACGAGGACCT
Source organism: Collinsella sp. LCP21S3_A3 (assembly GCF_052118905.1). Classification (NCBI taxonomy): domain Bacteria; kingdom Bacillati; phylum Actinomycetota; class Coriobacteriia; order Coriobacteriales; family Coriobacteriaceae; genus Collinsella; species Collinsella sp. LCP21S3_A3. The sequence goes on from NZ_JBQKGH010000004.1 coordinate 94,916, forward strand.
GGTCGGCCACGGCCAGATCAACGAGGGCAAGGTTTCGACTCGTCTGGCCCTCGAGGGCTGGCCGGCTGCCGGCGAGGAGCTCCAGATCGCCCGCGACATCGAGATCGCAAAACTGACCGGTGCCAAGCTGCACATCCAGCACATCTCCACCGCCCATGGCCTGGAGCTCGTGCGTGCCGGCAAGGCCGCTGGCGTTCAGGTTACCTGCGAGGCCACTCCGCATCACATGTTCCTGACCGAGAACGACCTGGACGAGACCTACAACACCTCGCTCAAGGTTAACCCGCCGCTGCGTACCGACGAGGATGCCGAGGCCATCCGCCAGGGTGTCATCGACGGCACCGTCGACGTCATCGTCACCGATCACGCTCCCCACACGCCGTGGGAGAAAGCCCGTGAGTTCGAGCTCGCGCCCTTTGGCATGATCGGCCTCGAGACCTCGCTGTCGCTCGTGCTCACCGAGCTGGTCAACACGGGCAAGATGGGTATGGGCCGCATGGTCGAGCTCATGGCTATTAAGCCGCGTGAGATCCTGGGCCTCGACCAGGTTCAGGTCAAGGCGGGCTCTGTTGCCGACCTGACCGTCTTCGACGCATCTGTCACCTGGACGGTCGGCGAGGACGGTTACGAGTCGCGCGCCGAGAACTCCGGTTTTGCCGGCCGCACGCTCACCGGTCGTGCCACCGATGTGTTTGTCGGCGGTAAACAGACGCTTGCCGACGGCTGCATCTGCTAGCATAGCCTTATCGCTTTTGTGCGCGGTGCCCTTGCGGTGCCGCGCTTTCTGTTCGTTTGGTCCATGCAACTGCATGGGGGATTGGAGCGTCTATGCCCACACCTTCCACTGCACGCATGCACGACTTCGAGGTCGTCTCGAACCAGGAGATCGCCGACGGCATCTTCTCGCTCGTTATTTCGGCCCCCAAGCTTGCAAGTGCGCTCAAGCCCGGTCAGTTTGTGAACATCGCCGTGCCCGGCGATGCCTCTTCGCTGCTTCGCGTGCCCTTGAGCTTCTATCGCTCTGACGCCGAGGCCGGTACCGTCGAGCTGTGGTACGCCGTCGTGGGCGACGACACCCGTCGTCTGTCGCAGATGGGCCCCGGCTCCAAGTCCAACCTGTTGGGCCCTGGCGGCCGCGGCTGGCTGGTACCCGAGGGCACCAGGAAGGCGCTGCTCGTGGCGGGCGGCATCGGTGTTCCGCCCGTGCTGTGCCTCGCTGGCATGCTTGCCGAGCAGGGCGTGGCCGTTGACGTGTGCCTGGGTTTTGGCACTGCGTCCAAGGTCGTGGGCGTCGATGAGTTTCGCGCGCTGGGAGCCACGGTCAACGTGTGCACCGACGACGGCTCGTTGGGTACGCACGGCTTATGCACCGATCCTGCCGCTGAGCTGCTCGGCAAGGGCGGTTACGACTACGTCGCCAGCTGTGGTCCCGCCGTTATGATGAAGAAAGTCGCCGCCGCTGCCGCCGAGGCCGGCGCGTACTGCGAGGTGTCGCTCGAGCGCATGATGAGCTGCGGCTTTGGCGCCTGCAACACCTGCAATGTCGAGACGGTCGACGGTATGAAGGGCGCCTGCATGTGCGGCCCCGTGTTCGATGCTTCCAAGGTGGTGGTCTTCTAGTGGGTACCGTGAACATGTCCGTCGATTTCGGCGGCGTCAAGATGCAGAACCCCATCAACACCGCAGCCGGTACCTTTGGCTACGGTTGGCAGTTCCAGAACTTCTTTGATGTCTCCCAGCTGGGTGCCATCACCACCAAGGGTTGCGCTGCCGAGCCCTGGCCCGGCAATCCTGCACCCCGCATGGCCGAGATCCCCGGCGGCATGATCAATTCCGTGGGCCTGCAGAACCCCGGTGTTGCCGCTTTCGCCCGCGAGTCCGGTCCGTGGCTCGAGCAGCTCTCCAAGGACGGTTGCCAGGTCATCTGCCAGGTTGCCGGTCACTCCGTTGATGAGTTCGTGCGCGCGCTCGAGATGTATGTCGAGCTGTGCCCCTGGGCTGCCGGCTATGAGATCAACGTGAGCTGCCCCAACATTGCCGCCGGCGGTGCCGCCATGGGCTCCACGCCCGAGGGCGCCTCTTCCGTTATGGCTGCCTGCCGCAAGGTGACCGATAAGCCGCTGTTCGTTAAGATGGCTCCGGTCAACGTCGCCGAGATCGCCCGCGCCCTCGAGGCTGCCGGCGCCGACGGCCTTTCGGTCATCAACTCCATCCAGGGCATGGCCATTGACGTGCACACCCGCAGGTCCCGTGTGGCCAAGCCCAAGGGCGGCCTTTCGGGCCCGCTGTGCCACCACATCGCCGTCCGCATGGTCTGGGAGGTCGCCCAGGCCGTCGATATCCCCATCAACGGTGTCGGCGGTGTCATGACCGGCGAGGATGCGGCCGAGTTTATCCTGGCCGGCGCCACCTGCGTGTCGGTCGGCATGGCCAACTTCGTCGACCCGTGTGCTTCGCTTAAGATCGCGCACGAGCTCGAGGCCTGGGCGGAGTCCCAGGGCGTAAAGGACATCAACGAGCTGGTAGGTGCGTTCGAATGCTAGAGACCGATGCCCGCGACCGTGTTATCGTCGCCCTCGACTGCGACCGTGAGCGCGCACTCGAGCTCGCCCATGAGCTTTCGGGCCATGCCGTCTGGCTCAAGGTGGGCATGACGCTCTATTACGCCGAGGGTCCCGAGATCGTCAAGACGTTCAAGGATTTGGGCTTTAAGGTCTTCCTCGACCTCAAGTTCCATGACATTCCGCATCAGGTGCGCGGTGCCGCTCGCTCGGCCTCGCTTGCCGGTGCCGACCTGCTCTCGGTCCACGGCTTGGGTTCGGGCGCCATGCTCGCTGCCTGCCGCGAGGGTGCCGAGGAGGCGCGCGAGGACCGCGCCAAGCTCGTCGCCATCACCGTACTTACGAGCATGAATCAGGATGCGCTGGCGGAGATCGGCGTCGAGTCGCCCGTGGCCGAGGAGGCCGCTCGCCTGGCAAAGCTCGCTCAGGCCAACGGCATCGACGGTATCGTGTGCTCGCCGATGGAGGCTCATGACATGCGTGAGCTGCTCGGCCCCGACGCGCTGATCGTGACTCCGGGTGTGCGTCCGGTGGGTGCCGCCCTGGGCGATCAATCCCGTGTGGCGACACCTTCCCAGGCTATCGAGCGCGGTGCGAGCCACATCGTGGTGGGCCGTCCTATTACCGGCTCCGACGATCCGGTTGCGGCCTTTGACGCCATCGTCGCCGAGCTGGTCGAAAACGTCGCGTAAAAGATTCCCTCAAGTCACCACTTTTGGGTCTTATTAGCACAAATTAGCCCTTGTGCCTGCGAAAACTTTCCCATCCTTTGTGTGGAATCACAGGTCAGGGGCTCAACTTTGACCTCCGTATATTGCACTTTTCGCAGGTATCGTCTAACCTATGGAGCCGTCGATTGGGCATTTAGTGCGTTTGACGTGCTAAAATGCCAATTATTGCATCAGATATAACCCAACTATTTGGAGGTTCGAATGGCACTCCCTCAGCTTACCGACGAGCAGCGTAAGCAGGCTCTTGAGAAGGCTGCCGCCGCACGTCACGCCCGCGCTGAGCTTCGCGAGCAGATCAAGAAGGGCGAGAAGTCCCTCGAGTCCGTGCTCAACTCCGATGACCCCATCGCTTCCCGCATGAAGGTTTCCACCCTCATCGAGTCTCTGCCCGGTTATGGCAAGGCCAAGGCCGCCAAGATCATGGAGGAGCTCGGCATCTCCGCTACCCGTCGCGTCCAGGGCCTCGGCGTCCGTCAGCGCGAGCAGCTCCTCGAGCAGCTGACCAAATAAGTGAGCGCTCAGGATTCAAAGCTCTTTGTGATTTCTGGACCGTCAGGTGCAGGCAAGGGGACGCTCGTCACTCGTGTGCGCGAGCGCCGCTCGAACCTGGGCCTGACGGTTTCGGCTACCACGCGAGCGCCACGTAAAGGTGAGGTCGACGGCGTCAACTACTTTTTCCTGACGCGCGAGGAGTTCGACCGCCGCGTGGCAAACGGTGAGTTTGTTGAGTGGGCCGAGGTCCACGGTAACTGCTACGGTACGTTGGTGAGCGAGGTCGCATCCAAGCTCGCCTCTGGCTCGTCTCTGATCTTGGAGATTGATGTCCAGGGTGCCCTGCAGGTCAAGGAGCGTTTCCCCGAGGCCGTGTTGATTTTTATCAAGCCGCCTTCGCTTGAGGTGTTACGCGATCGCCTGGTCGGTCGCGGCACCGAGACGCCCGAGACGATCGAGCTGCGTATGGCAAACGCCGCCGATGAACTTGCCCTTGCCGACCGCTACGACGACGTCGTGGTGAATGACGATCTCGACCGCGCGACCGATGAGCTCGTTCGCGTTCTCGATATGCATGAAAGGATCTGAGGTCCGTGTCCGTTGTAAAGCCTTGTATTGACGATCTTCTGGAGAAGACCGATCACAACCGCTTCCTGCTCGCCTCGCTTGCCTCCAAGCGCGCCTGCGACATTAACAGCATGCTGCGCGGCCAGCACAACCGCGTGCTTGCCGTTCAGGATGTCGATGACATTACCATTGGCCTCTCCGGCGCCGATACCATCTCGATGGCTATGGACGAGATTGTCGACGGCGATATCTCCTACGACGAGGTTCGTTACAAGAAGGCGCTCGGCCACAAGGTTGCTGAAGCCTAAATGGCAGCTCGCGTCTGCCTGGTCCACTATCACGAGGTTGGACTGAAGGGCAAGAACCGCGCACATTTTGAGCATATCCTCATGGATAACATCAAGGCGGCCTTGGCCGCCTTTTCCGTGAATGCCGTGTCTCGAATTTCCGGTTATATCCTCGTGACCTTTAACGAGCATCAGGCCGACGAGGCGGCGCGTGTCATTCGCACCGTCCCCGGCGTTGCCCGCGTGTCCCTGGCATATCACACCAACCGCGACCCGCAGGAGTACTGCGCCGCCGCCGTGAAGGCGCTGCGTGAGTTTGGTCCCTTCGATTCGTTTAAGGTGCATGCCAAACGCTCTAACACCGACTACGAGCTCACCTCGATTGATATCAATCGTCAGGTTGGCGAGGTACTGTGCGAGGCCTTCCCCGATAAAAAGGTCCAGATGCACGACCCCGACGCGATGGTGCACGTACTGGTGGTCCAGGGTAGCGTTTACGTGTATGCGCGCTCCGAGCGCGGCGTGGGCGGTCTGCCGGTGGGTTCCGCCGGCAAGGTTGTGACGCTCCTGTCGTCGGGCATCGATTCTCCGGTGGCGACCTGGATGCTCGCGCGTCGCGGCGCGGTGTGCGTGCCGGTACATTTCTCCGGTCGTCCGCAGACACCCGATACGAGCGAGTATTTGGTGCAGGACATTATCCGTGCGCTTGCGCCGGGCGTCCAGATCGGCCGCCTGTACGTGGTGCCGTTTGGCGATTGCCAGCGTGAGATTTCCGTGGCCTGCCCCAGTAACCTGCGCGTGATCATGTATCGCCGCATTATGTATTCGGTTGCCGAGCGCATTGCGCATATCGAGGGCGCCAAGGCTATCGTGACCGGTGAATCGCTCGGTCAGGTTGCCTCCCAGACGCTCGAGAACATTATGGCCGTCAACGAGGCCGTCAAGATCCCCGTGTTCCGCCCGCTGATCGGTTCGGACAAGCAGGAGATCATCGCGCGTGCCGAGGAAATCGGTACCTTCGATATCTCGACCGAGGCTGCTCCCGATTGCTGCACGCTCTTTATGCCGCGCCGCCCCGAGACGCATGCAAAACTCGATGCCGTGCATGAGGCGTGGGAGCTGTTCGATCACGAGGAGATGATTGAGCGCTTGCTCAAACAGACCGAGTACATCGACTTCGAGAGCAACACGTACAAGGCCCCTAAGACCTTAAAACGTAAACATCCTCAGCTTGCTCCACGTGAGATTTACCAAGATCACGAATAATGTTGTGTATAGACCGGCGGTGCATTTGCATCGTCGGTCTCAATCTATCTGGGCATTAGGCGATAAACGGTTCATTTGTCGACGTGTATCTGAATAAATGGACACTATCCTGCAAGGTTTTGGTCAGCTTTTGGTTTGACTTCGATAACCGGTGTGGGCGTGCGGAGGCTACGGCGCTCGTTTCCTGACACGATGGTGTTGGGAGGTGTTTGCTATGGCGCAACGCGAGCAACACGAACGGGTTAAACGGATGGACCGCTGGGCAGAAAAGCTACTCGGCTATAAGGCGATGGTCGTGGCGATTCTGATTGTCATTGCCGCCGCGAGCGGCTTGGCGATGGCAAGTTTTGGTAGCCGCTCCAGCGGCGTGTCGTTTGAGCGTAGTGATGTGGCGGGCGCCTCGGGTGTGCGCGGGGCCGGGGAAGGGTTACCTGATGATGCCGATGAGTCGTCTGCCAAGAGTTCTTCTGCTGCTGAGGTGTACGTCGATGTCGATGGCGCCGTTGCGAGGCCTGGCGTGTACCGGCTCAAAGACGGAGCGCGGGTGTCCCAAGCGATCGATGCCGCCGGAGGGCTTACGGCTGAGGCGGATGTGACAGGGCTTAACCGTGCGTCCAAGATCACAGATGGCCAAAAGATCTATGTTCCGATGGTGGGGGAGCAACAAGCGGCTGCGGCGGTCGGCGGGGTCGAAAGCGGTGCTGCCAAGACTGCTGGTGCGGGGTCTTCGTCGGGGCTTGTGAATATCAATACGGCAAGTGCGGCGGAACTGCAGACGCTTTCGGGCATCGGGCCTTCTACGGCCCAGTCGATTATCGATGAGCGGACTCAAAACGGGGCCTTTGCCTCGGTCGATGACCTCATGCGCGTATCGGGGATCGGTGAGAAAAAGCTCGCCAAAATTAAAGATTGCATCTGCGTATGAGTGTGTCCGAGTGCGAGCATGTGATGCCGCCGCGGCCCCTAATGCCGTGGACGATGGCCCTTTGTTCTGGCTTGTGTACGAGCTGCGGCCTGGTACTTAACGTGGCAGCCGATTTGCTGCTGGGAGAGCGGGCAGCGCCCGTCACATTGCTTATGGCCATTCCCGTTGCGGCTGCCGCGTGCATCGTATTGGCTCGGTTTTGTATGCGTCTTGTGCGGTGGAGGCGATGGCTGTATGCCGCGGCCCTCGGCCTCCTGGCGGGAGCGGTCGTGTCCGCGGGTTGGGCGATAGGGGCGTTGCGTGCTTCGACGGCACTGGATAATCGAGCTGCGAGCAGTCTCGAGTTTGTTGTACAGGGTGATCCATCCATCAATGACGGGACGTACTCCTATACCTGTGATTCATATGCGGGTGGAAAGCGCTTGGGCGAGATACGGCTGTCGTGTGATCGTGAGCTCGGCGCCGGTTCGCATGTACGTGCTATCGGTCGAATTTCGCGTTTTGAGAATGATGCGTACGGGCGCTCACGCGTGCTTCGGGGCGAGCTTCGAAAAGTTAAGGTCATCCGGTTGGTATCGGTTGACGAAGGCTTTCCGGGGCCGTTGCCCTGGCTGCGAAACGAGCTCCTTGCCGCTATCGCGCCCGAGACCGATCCGGCGCGCTCGCTCATTGCCGGCGTTGTCTGCGGACGCTCCTCCGAGCTGCGTGCTCAGCCGGCGGGCGATTTGTTTTCGGTAACGGGCACCGCACATCTTATCGCCGTCTCGGGCAGCCATCTTGCCATCGTTGGGTTTGTGATTGAGAGCGCCCTGCAAAAGACTCGCCTCTCTCGTGGGCTGCAGAGAGGGGTGTTGGTGCTGGCCCTCGCTGCCTATGCCGTCTTTACGGGCGCTTCGCCCTCGGCCGTGCGCGCGTGCTGCATGGTGGCGGCGACGCTTGTCGTCAACGGCGCCGGGCGTCGTCGGCATGGCCTTTCGGCTCTTTTTGTCACCATGGCAATCTTTGTGTTGCTGCGTCCCACGGTATTGTTCGAGATGGGTTTTCAGCTATCGTGCGCCAGTGTTTTTGCCATCCTTTGTTTTTGCCCCTACGCTACCTACGCCTTGGGCGAGCTGGGCGTGCCATCGGGGGTTGCCAGTATTTTGTCCGTCACGCTGTGCTCACAGCTCGCGACACTTCCCGTAACCATTCCCGCATTTGGGATGTTTTCGCTCATTGCCCCGCTTGCAAATGCCGTGATCGGTCCGGTGATAAGCGTGCTGCTCGCATCTTCGGTTGTGCTGGTGCCTTGCTCGCTTGTGCCGCTCTTGCGTCACGGGGCGCTTGTGGTGCCCATGGCTATCGCTCGCTGTGCCCTGTTCTTTGAGCAGCTCTTTGCTGCCGTTCCGGGCGCATCCGTAAGCGTGCCGCCCGATACGCCCTTGGTATACGTGGTGCCTTTTTCGCTGGTGGTCCTCTTGGTCTTGTGGCCACGCCCCAGCGCACGGTCCATGGCAGTGGGGCTGCTGTGTTTGATGCTTGCAGCGGGCGTTCCGTATGTCTATTGGGATCGATGTGCGCCGCCTTCGGTGACAGTCCTTGATGTTGGCCAGGCCGATGCGATTCTGGTTCGTCAGGGTGGCGCCGTGGCGCTCGTCGACTGTGGGCTCGACGCGCGCGTGGTGTCGGCGTTGGTACGCAATAACGTCCACCATATCGACGCCGTCTTCGTGACGCATTGGGATGATGACCATTGGGGCGGTCTTCCCGACGTACTCGATCGGTTTTCGGTGGGAACCATTGCGGTTGCGGCGGATGCGATGGGCAGCGCGCCTGCTGAGGTTCTGAATCGCCCAAGCGTCACGTATCGGCAGGTGGCTCGCGGAGACACAGTCGATATCGGTGCATTTCGGGCTCGTGTGATGTGGCCGTTTGATACGGTTGACGGTGAGGGCAATGAGGACTCGCTTGTCTTGCTGCTCTCCTATGCTCAGGAAGGCAAGAGCCTGCGTATGCTCCTCACCGGTGATGCCGAGCTCGATCAGGAGTGCGAGTTTGTACAGGAGGTGGGTGATATCGATGTGCTCAAGCTGGGGCATCACGGCTCAAAAGTTTCTGTCGATACAGACCTGCTGGAAACCCTTAAGCCCGAGCTCTCTATTGCGAGCGCGGGCGAGGGCAACCGCTACGGCCATCCATCCGATGCCTGCATCGATGCCGTTAGCGATGCGGGCGGCGCGTTCGCATGCACTATCGAGAGAGGCGACATTACCGTCTCGCCGACTGCGGCCGGTTTTACCATGCGATGTCAGCGACCGTGATGCTGCCGTTGGCGCGGGACCAACCCGTGGGATAGAATGGCACGGTACGAACTGGAGAGCCTGCGGGAGGGGAGCGCGATGTCTGAAACCGGTCTGCTGCCGGCATATCTGATCGTCGGTACCGACGGAGTCAAGCGCGACCACGCCGTCTCGCGTATGAAAGCGCGTCTGGAAAAGTCGGGTATGGTCGAGTTCAACCTCGACGAGCGCGACATGACCAAGGACCCCGATATCGAGTCCATTATCGGATCGCTCAACACTTTTCCCATGGGCAGCGAGTTTCGCTTGGTAATCCTTGACGGCTGCTCAAAGCTCGCCAAGGCGGTCTCGGAGCCGCTTGTCGAGTATTTAGCGAGTCCAAGCCCCACAACGGTCTGTCTCATCATCGCCGACTCGCTTGCCAAGAACACGCGCCTGTATAAGGCGATCGCCAAGATCGACAAGAAGGCCGTGATCGATTGCTCCGGCACCAAGCGCTGGGAGCTACCGCGCCGCGTGCAGCAGATGGCGACGCAGCACGGCAAGTCGATCTCGACGGCGGCCGCCGAGGAACTCGTCTCGCGTTCGGGTGAAAACACTCGCATGCTCGATAACGACTTGGCCAAGCTTGCCCAGATGGTCGATGCGCCGCAAATTGAGCTTGCCGATGTGGAACGCTGGATCGTGCGCACGGCCGAAGTTCAGCCCTGGGATTTTCTCAACGCGGTCTCGGCTCGTGATATGCGCCGCTCGCTTGAGCTCTTTGGGCTGCTACCCGCCAAGAGCTATGTGTGGACCTACACGCTGCTGTGCGGACGCATTCGCGAGCTTATCGTCGCCAAGGCGCTCGATGCGCGTGGACAGGGTCGCGAGCTTGCCGCGACGCTCAAGCTTCAACCCTGGCAGGTTAAGAATCACCTGACCTGGGCACGCCGCTTTTCGATGGCGGAGCTCGTCGCGGCGCTCGAGGGCGCGGTCGATGTGGAGCTCGCTCTTAAGGGTTCGGCCGATTCTCAGAACGCGCTTTTGCTCTGGATTACGAACATCTTGAGAAAATCGTGATGATAGCTGTCTATTTGACAAATTCGTTCTATCCCTTTGAGGGGGAGCGTGCTATAGTAGGCGCTTGCATGACCTCACCGTGTCTCAGAGGTGTCATACATTTTTTGCAAGGAACTCGAAAGGAACTCCAGAAGTGGCAAACATCAAGTCTCAGAAGAAGCGTATCCGCACCAATGAGGCAGCTCGCATGCGTAACAAGGCTGTCAAGTCCGAGCTCAAGACGCTGACCAAGCATGTCCAGTCCGCCGTCGCCGAGGGCGACGCCGAGAAGGCCCAGGCTGCCCTCAAGACCGTCACCAAGCGCCTCGACATGGCTGCCGCCAAGCATGTTATCCACAAGAACCAGGCTTCCAACCGCAAGTCCGGTCTTGCCAAGCTCGTGAACAGCATCAACGCCTAAGTTGTAAATTTCACACCACTCAGATTACGCGCATAAATGGAGCCTGTTTTATGGAACAGGCTCCATTTTTTGTACCGCTCGGGTAAGATAGTCCGCATGAATACTTCAATTGACATTTCCCACATCCGCAACTTCTCGATCGTTGCGCACATCGACCATGGCAAGTCCACGATCAGTGACCGCATCCTCGAGCTCACCCATACCGTCGACGAGCGCGACATGGAATCGCAGCTGCTCGACACCATGGATATCGAGCGCGAGCGCGGCATCACGATCAAGTCCAATGCCGTTCGCGTTTCCTATGACGCCGACGATGGCGAGACGTATCAGTTCAACCTGATCGATACGCCGGGCCACGTGGACTTCACCTACGAGGTCTCGCGTTCGCTTGCCGCTTGCGAGGGTGCGGTGCTCGTCGTCGACGCCACGCAGGGCGTCGAGGCGCAGACCGTCTCCAACGCGACGCTCGCCATGAACGCCAACCTGGATATCGTGCCCGCTATCAACAAGATCGACCTGCCGTCGGCACACCCCGACGAGGTTAAGACCGAGATCGAGGATGACCTTGCGATTCCTGCCGACGATGCCGTATGCGTATCGGGCAAGACCGGCGAGGGCATCCATGATCTGCTGGAGTCCATCGTCTTTTTGATCTCACCGCCCAAGGGCGATGCGACGGCGCCGCTCAAGGCGCTCATCCTGGATTCGTATTTTGACGAGTACCGCGGCGTCGTCGCCACGGTCCGCGTCTTTGACGGCTCCATCAAGAAGGGCGATACCCTGCGCATGATGCAGGCCGAGGGCGACTTTTTGGTCGATGGCGTGGGCGTCAAGCGTCCCGCCGAGACTCCGGTCGACGCGCTGACGGTCGGTGAGGTGGGCTACGTGGTCACGGGCCTGAAGGACCCTGAGGCCGTTCGCGTGGGCGATACCCTCACGTGGGCGTCGAATCCCTGCCCTGAGCCGCTTCCCGGTTACCGTGAGGCCAAGCCCATGGTCTACACGGGCTTGTTCCCGATCGACAACAAGGATTACGAGAACCTGCGTGACGCTCTCGATAAGCTGCATGTCAACGACCCGTCGTTGGTGTGGGAGCCCGAGACCTCGGTGGCGCTCGGCTTTGGCTTCCGCGTTGGCTTCTTGGGCCTGCTGCATATGGAGGTCGTCAAGGAGCGCCTGGAGCGCGAGTTCAACCTGGACCTCATCGCCACGAGCCCTTCGGTGGACTACCACGTCTACAAGACCGACGGCGAGATGATTGATGTCCGCAGCCCGCAGGATCTGCCCGAGGCTACGCGCATCGAGCGTATTGAGGAGCCCTACCTCAAGGCCAAGGTTATCTGCCCGCCCGAGTATACGGGAGCCGTCATGCAGCTCGCTATCGAGCACCGCGGCATTACGACCGACATGATCCACCTCACGAGCAAATCGGTCGAGATGCGCTTCGACATGCCGCTCGCCGAACTCATCCTGGACTTCTTTGACCAGCTCAAGAGCCGCACCAAGGGCTATGCGTCGCTCGATTATGAGTTCAACGAGTATCGTCCCTCCGAGCTCGTCAAGCTCGATATCCTGCTTTCGGGCGACGAGGTGGACGCGCTTTCGTTTATCGTGCACAAGGACAAGGCCTATGGCCTGGCCCGCGGGTTGTGCGACAAGCTTAAGGAAATTATTCCGCGCCAGCTGTTCGAGGTGCCCATTCAGGGTGCCATCGGCAACAAGATCATTGCCCGCTCGACCGTCAAGGCGCGCCGCAAGGACGTTTTGGCCAAGTGCTATGGCGGCGATATCTCGCGTAAGCGCAAGCTGCTCGAGAAGCAGAAAGAGGGCAAGAAGCGCATGAAGGCTATCGGTTCGGTCGAGGTCCCGCAAGAGGCCTTTATGGCGATCCTCAAAGTGGACGAGTAGTTCCATGGCGCTTTCTGAATACAGTACGCGGCTGCTGGGTGCCTATGCCGAGCAGCCGTTCCTTATGGCTCCCATGGCCGGCGTGACCGATCCCGCCTATCGCATCATGTGCCGCCGCCGCGGCGCCAATCTTGCCTATAGCGAGATGGTGAGCGTGGCGGGCCTTGCCTATGCCAGCAATAAGACGTGGCGCCTGGTGCTGCCGGCAGACGAGGAGCAGCAGATCTGCGTACAGCTCTTTGGCTCCAAGCCCGATCAATTTGCGAGCGCCGTCGCTGCCGTCGAGGAGCGTGTGGGCGATCGCCTGTCGCTGATCGATATCAACATGGCCTGCCCGGCTCGCAAGGTCGTCACCAAAGGGGAGGGCTCGGCGCTCATGCGCACGCCCGAGCTGGCCGAAAAGATCGTCGAGGCGGCGGTGGGCGCGGCGCACGTGCCCGTGACCGTTAAGATCCGCAAAGGCTTTTACGCTGAAGATCGCAATGCCGCGACGTTTGCCCAGATGCTCGAGGGGGCGGGCGCCGCGGCTGTGGCGGTGCATGGTCGCTGTGCCACGCAGCTCTATACGGGTCAGGCCGATTGGTCGGTCGTCGATGAGGTGGCCGATGCCGTCGAGATTCCCGTTATCGGTTCGGGCGACGTGTTCTCGGCCGAGGATGCCGCGGAGCATCTGCGCAACTCGGGTGCCAGCGCGGTGTTTATCGCACGCGGTATCTACGGTAATCCCTGGGTCTTTGGTGATGCTCGCGCCCTTGCGCTCAATGGCGTACCGGTGCCGGTGCGCAGCTCTGTCGAGCGCCTGGACGCCCTGCGCGAGCATCTCACACTGACGCATGAGCTTCTGCCGCTCATGTCGCGTGCCCGTACGTATGCAAGCTGGTATCTAAAGGGCATGCCCCATGCTGCCGCCTGGCGCGCCCAGGTGGTGCGTTGCTCTACATATGAGGAGTTCATGGCATTGGTCGATGATATCGAGCGCGATGTGGTGGCCTGCGAGGCCGCGCTTGCCGCTGGCGAGTCGGTGCCCGCTCATCCGCTGGAGGCCTAACGGTGGCCGTTAGCGCGCTGTACGCGCATGTGCCGTTTTGCGCTCAAAGGTGTCGGTACTGCGACTTTGACTCACGCAGTTTTGCTCCGTGCGACCTGAGCGCTGCGCTCGATGCCTATTTTGAGCAGCTGTATGCGCGCCTTGATGCCTTTGGAGACACCGGGGCGCTTGCGCAAGTCCGCACCGTCTATGTTGGCGGCGGCACACCGTCGCTGGCGGGAGAGCGTCTGGTGGAGCTTGCCCGGCGTATTTGCATGTGGTGCAAGCCCGTTGAGTTTACCTGCGAGGCTAATCCTGAGTCGCTGACCGCCGAGCTTGCCGCTGCGCTTGCCAAGGTTGGTGTCACACGCGTCTCTCTGGGCGTGCAAACGCTCGATAATGCCGAACTTACCGCCATCGGCCGTATTCACGATGCCGATCGGGCGCTCGCTGCCATCACGACGGTTAAGGACGCTGGGCTCGATGTGTCGTGCGACCTTATGTGCGGCCTTCCCGGGCAGACCTCAGCGAGTTGGAAGCGCACGCTCGATGGCGTGTTGGCAGCGGCGCCACATCATGTGTCGGTGTACCCCCTCACGCTCGAGGAAGGCACGCCGCTCTACCGCATGGCGTGTTACGACGAGTCGCTCGAGCCCGACGAGGATTTTCAGGCTGCGTGCATGGAAGCGGCGCGTGAGCGTCTGGGTGCGGCCGGCTATCACCCGTATGAGGTGGCAAGCTATGCACTCGACGATCATGAGTGCGCCCACAACATTGCCTATTGGACCGGACGGGGCTATCTGGGCCTGGGTCGCTCTGCCGCGGGCATGCTCGGCGCCGAGGATTTCGATCGCTTGGCCGGGCTTTATCCCGATGTGCCCGCTCGCGGCGATGCGTATCGCGTGCGTCTGGTGCAACGCGACGATGCCGCGACGACGTTTGATGCCGAGTATCTGTCGCGGCGCGAGGCGGCGGCGGAGGATTTGATGCTCGCCTGTCGCATGACGCGTGGCATTGGGCCCGACCTGTTGGTTCGCTCGGCAAGCGTGATTCCTGCAGACGAGCTGGCGGTGTCCTGCGACCGTGCGCTCGAATTGGGCCTTGCCACCTGGGTACCCGATGATGTCGAGGGGCATGCGGGGCGCATCACCTCAAAAGATGTTGTAGCAGGTCGCGCCCGCGCCCGTTTAGCGCCCACCCACTTGGGCTGGCTCGATGGAAATATGCTGTTCGAGCTGTTTTGGGGTCTAGCTTAGGCCGCTCGGGTAGAATTACCGCAATATATACGCTGCTGTGAGCAGGAGGTTGCCGCGCATGGCGACGATGAACGAAAAAGATTACTACGAGATCTTGGGTGTCTCCAAGGACGCCACCTCGCGTGATATACAGAAGGCTTTTCAGCAAAAGGCCCGCAAGCTCCATCCGGACGTCAACAAAGAGCCGGATGCCGAGGAAAAGTTTAAAGAGGTTTCCGAGGCCTATGCCGTGCTTTCGGACGAGCAGAAGCGTGCGCGCTATGATGCCATGCGCTCGGGCAATCCCTTCGCCGGCGCTCCTTCTGCTTCGCCCTATGGCGGCGGCTACGCCGGCAGCGCAGGCTATGGCAATCCCTTTGAGGGCGGCTTTCCCTTTGGTGGCGCCTGGGGCCAGCAGCGTCGCAGCCAGGCTGCCTATAATCCCGAGAACGGCGCCAACGTGGTCGTCGATATTAAGCTCGACGCCAAGGAGGCCAAGGGCGGTGCCCGCAAGACCGTCCGCTATACGCGCTTCGATACCTGTGGTCATTGCGGAGGCTCGGGCTCTGTCTCGTCCGAGCATGCACATACCTGTCCGAGCTGCGGCGGTCGCGGCCACATCGACGTCGACCTGTCCTTCCTGTTTGGTGCCGGCACGTTCCAGTCGGTCTGCCCCGAGTGCGGCGGTTCCGGTAAGGTCGTCGCCGACCCCTGCCCCGATTGCGGTGGCAGCGGGCGGACCCGTGTGACCTCCGAGCAGACGATTGAGTTTCCTGCCGGCACGCATGATGGCGACGAGATCCATATTGACGGCATGGGTCACGCCGGCACCAACGGTGCCTCGGGCGGCGATTTGGTCGGGCGCGCCCATGTCGAGGCCGAACGCCTGGAGGGCAAGGCTCGTACCGGTTTTTACCTGATGGGCATCGTGGCGCCTTTTTTGGTGCTGTCGGCCATCTCGGGCGTGTTCTCGGCCTTTGCCATGATGTGCTTTGTTCCGTTTGCCATGGGCTTGTTCATGGTGCTCTCGGACGGCGTGCTTCACCGCAGCCTGCTGTGGTGGAAGCGCGGCGCGATGCAGTTTGCCAACGGTTTTGCCAACGGATTTATGTTTGCTCTCGTGTCGGTTTGGTTTGCGAGCTGCTCGCAACGTGCCATGCTTTCGCCCTACGCAATGCAATAACATCAAACCCTTTGTTTGCGGTCGGCCCAGCTTGGGTATAGGACGCACTGTGACAATAATGAAAGTCGGAAGGATTCGGTCGTGTCGGAAAATAGGGATTACTACGAGGTACTTGGCGTCGACAAGGATGCCGACGCGCGGACGATTAAGCGCGCGTTTCTAAAGAAGGCCCGTATCGTACACCCGGACGTTTCGGACGACCCCGATGCCGAGGCCAAGTTCAAAGAGCTCAACGAGGCATATTCCGTTCTTTCCGACGAGCAGAAGCGTGCAAACTACGATCGCTACGGTTCGCCCGACGGCCCCGGTGGCTCCGGCTATGTCGACATTAACGATATCTTTGGCGGCATGGGCATGGACGACCTCTTTTCGTCGTTCTTTGGCGGCGGTGCCGGCGGTGGCGCCCGAAATCGCCGCGAGCGTCGTCGCGGCCGCGATATGGCCATCTCCCTTTCGGTGACCCTTGAGGAGGCAGCGCTCGGTTGCAAAAAGACGATCAGCTATGACCGCCTTGCACCCTGTGATGATTGCAATGGCACCGGTAGGGCCGAGGGTGCGGCCGAAAAGCAGTGCAGCCGTTGCCACGGCACGGGCTATGTCACAACGGTCCAGCGCTCGTTCCTGGGTCAGGTTCAGTCCTCTTCGCCCTGCCCCGACTGCCATGGCGAAGGCACGGTCATCGACCATCCCTGCGAGACCTGCGACGGTCAGGGCCGCACGCCTTCGCACGAAAAGATCGACATCGATATCCCTGCCGGCGTCTCGACCGGTCGCCAGCTGCGCGTGAGCGGCTTTGGCGAGGCAGGCCTTCGTGGTGAGCCCTCGGGCGACCTGATCGTCAACGTGCGCGTCGCCGATCACGAGCGTTTTAAACGCAACGGCGACGACCTGTACCTCGTGAGCGATATCTCGATTGCGCAGGCTGCGCTCGGCTGCGAGATTAAGGTTGAGGGCGTTTTGCCCGACGAGGTCGTCAAGGTGTGCGTCCCCGCCGGTACGCAGTACGGCGACACCGTGAGTGTCAACAACTACGGTATGCCCCGTATCGGCGGTGGCGGCTCGCGTGGACGCTTGATCGTTCAGCTGCGCGTGCTCGTCCCCACGAACCTTTCCGCCAAGCAGCGCGAGCTGCTCGAGGCTTTCGCCGCCGAGTCGGGCGACGATGTCGCTTCCGGCAAGAAATCGGTGACCGATCGCATTAAGAGCGCTCTCGACGACATCCTCGATTAAGGAGCCCGCGTGCTCGCACCTCATATCTCTGTTGTCAACCTCGGCTGCCGTGTCAACCGGGTTGAGTCCGACCGTATCACTGCCGATCTTATGCGCCTGGGTTTTGCAATGGTGGATCCTCAGGATGCGGAGCTGATCGTCATTAACACCTGTGCCGTTACGGGCGAGGCCGAGGCCAAGACCCGTAAGGCCGTCCGCCATGCGCTGGCTCATCCAAAAGAGCCCTATGTGGTCGTGACCGGGTGCGTTGTCAATTTGCACCCCGAGGAGCTTCTGGAGCTTTCGGACCGCGTGATCGCGGAGCCGTCTAAGATCGATGTCGCCGAACGCGTCTGCGAGGTGCTGGGCGTTGAGTCCGATAGTGTGGCCGCCTGTAGCGACGGCGATGTGGTCGACGCGCTCGGTCGCTCGCGTCTGGGTGTGAAGATCCAGGACGGCTGCAACCATCGTTGCACCTATTGCATTGTGTGGAAGGCCCGCGGCCCCGAGCGCTCCGTGCCGGTCGAGTCTGTGCTCGAACAAGTTCGTGAGGCTCAGGAGGCCGGCATGCCCGAGGTGGTGCTGACGGGCGTGAACCTGGGCGCCTACGATGGCAAGAGTGCGACCGACGAACACGTCGAGATCGATGAGCTGCTCGAGGCAATCATGGAGCGTACGTCTATTCCTCATGTGCGCATTTCCTCGGTCGAGCCCATGGATATCTCCGAGCCCCTGCTTAAGGTCATGGCCCGCTATCCGCAGCGCATCGCCCCGTTTTTGCACCTGCCCGTGCAGTCTGGCTGCACGGCGACCCTGCATCGCATGGGCCGTCCCTATAGCGCCGAGGCATTTGAGGAGACGGTGCGTATGATCCGCGCCAACTTGCCTCAGGCGTCCCTTTCGTGCGACGTGATCGTCGGTTTTCCCGGCGAGACGGACGAGGAATTTGAGGAGTCGCTGGCGCTGTGCCGTCGCGTGGGCTTTTCGCGCATGCATGTCTTCCGCTATAGCAAGCGTCCCGGTACCCTTGCTGCCGACATGCCCGACCAGGTGCCGCCCGAGGTTATGGCTGAGCGCAGCCGTCGTATGCGTGCCGCGGCGCAGGAACTCGCCATTGCCGACGCCCGCCGTCGCGTGGGCACCGTCGAGCGTGCCGTGCTCGAGTATGGCGACAACCTGACGCTCGGTTCGTTTCATCATGCCCGTCTTGACGATACCTGCGGACTCACAGCCCCGTGCCTGCTCGATGTTGCTATCATCGGAGTCGATGATTCCGGCTTGGTCCATGCACGCAGGGAGGTTCATGGAAGCCTCGAAGATTAGACTTACCGTTCCCGATGGAATTGATCCCTCGCGCGTTTTGGGTGCCGGCGACGGCGTCCTTCGTGCGCTCGAGAGCTTGGTTCGCGCCCACGTGGTCGCCCGTGGCGACCGTATCGCCGTGTGCGGTGACCCGGACGAGGTCGAGCTCGTGGCGCGCTTTTTCGAGCATGCTTTTCGCGAGGCTGCCGCCGGACGGACGCTGTCTGTCGACGATGTCTCTCGCTGCCTGGCCGTCTTGCGCGACGGTGAGTACGGGGCTACGTCGCTTCGCGATGATGTGCTGCTTTCGTATCGCGGTCGTGCCATTCGCCCCAAGACGCTCGGTCAAAAGCGCTATGTGGATGCCATCCGCTCGCATACCATCACGTTTGGCTTGGGTCCTGCCGGTACCGGTAAGACCTATCTGGCCATGGCACTTGCCGTTGCCGCGCTCAAGCGTCACGAGGTGGGCCGTCTGATCTTGACGCGTCCGGTTGTCGAGGCGGGGGAGAACTTGGGCTTTTTGCCCGGTACCCTCGAGGAAAAGATCGATCCCTACATGCGTCCGCTCTACGACGCCCTTTTTGACATGATGGATCGCGAGCGCACCGATGAGCTTATGGAGCGTGGCGTGATCGAGATCGCCCCGCTTGCCTACATGCGCGGTCGTACGCTGAGCGATGCCTTCGTGGTGCTCGACGAGGCTCAAAATACCACGCCCGAGCAGATGAAGATGTTCCTGACGCGCTTGGGCTTTAACTCCAAGTTTGTGATTACCGGTGACCTGAGCCAGCGTGACTTGGTAGGTCGTCGCGGCGGTCTTGCCGACGTTGAGCAGATTTTGGGTCGTGTCGACGATGTCGCGTTTTCGCACCTCGAGCGTGCCGACGTGGTGCGTCACGCCTTGGTGGGGCGAATCGTCGAGGCATATGATGCTTATGATGACGTGCGCGAGAAACGCGTGCGCGACCGAAAGGAGTCCCGTTGAGTGTATTGATCAGCAACGATGCCGAGCTCGATACGCTGCTTGACGTGCAGGAGGTAGAGCACATCTGCGAGGTCGTGCTTGCTGCCGAAGGCGTTGAGCGAAAAGTCGAGATTTCCCTTTCGTATGTCGATGAGGATGAGATGCACGAGCTCAACCACGAGTGGCGCGGTATCGACCGTACCACCGATGTCCTCTCGTTTGAATGCGACTCGGCCTTTGACGGGGATATCCCAGCCGACGAGACGCTCGAGCTCGGCGATATCATCTTGGCCCCGCAGGTCATTGCCCGTCAGGCCCCCGGCTTTGGCAATAGCCCTGCCGATGAGTGCCGCCTGATGCTCGTGCATGGCATGTTGCATTTACTGGGCTACGATCATATCGTGGACGACGAGGCCGAGGTCATGGAGGCCCGCGAGGACGCCATCCTGCGCGATTTGGCGCTCGAGCGCGGCGAGGACCCCAAGCTGGTTCACGTCGGCCCCATCACCAACCATGCCCACGACTAGGAGCCGTCTATGATTCCCGGATCGAACAAGGACCATCCGTCCTTTTTAAAGTCGTTCTCCTACGCCATGGAGGGCTTCGTTACTGCCGTCAAGACCGAGCGTAACATTAAGGTCATGCTCGTGGCGGGTGTGTGCACTGTCATTGCCGGCTGCATCGTGGGGCTCGACATTGCCGAGTGGGCTACGATTATCATTTGCTGCGGCCTGGTGATTCACGGCGAGCTGTGCAACACCGCCATGGAGGCGATTGTCGATTTGGCGACCCAGGAGTTCCATCCGCTGGCAAAGCGTGCAAAGGATATCGCCGCCGCCTCCGTATACGTTCTTTCCATCACCGCCGCGATTGTGGGCTTGTTGGTATTTGCCCACGCGCTCGGCTTTATTTAGAAAGGGATCTTCATGTCCGACAATATGCAGCCTATCGATGAAACGCTGGACGACGAGCCCCTGGATGCTGTGGATGCCGAAGCGACTGAGGCTTGCGAGGTCGAGGAGTTCGACCCGTTTGAGGGCATGAGTGACGAGGAGCTCGACGCCCTGTGCGACGAGGACGACAGCCTCGCGGGCTTTGGCGACGTTGAGCCCGGTTTCCGCAGCGGCTTCGTGGCCCTGGTCGGTCGCCCCAACGCCGGTAAGTCCACGCTGCTCAACGCCTGCTATGGCAAAAAGGTCGCCATCACCTCACCGGTGGCCCAGACGACCCGCCGTCGCATGCGCGCCGTCGTCAATCGCCCCGGTTACCAGCTGGTTTTTGTCGATACCCCGGGTATTCACAAACCCAAGGACGGCCTGGGGTCCGAGCTCAACAAGAGCGCGCTGTTCGAGCTGAACGATGTCGATGTCGTCGCGTTTTTGATTGATGCCACCAAGCCGATCGGCAGGGGAGACGCCTGGGTTGCCGAGCGCGTCAGATGTGCCCGTTCCAAGAAGGTCCTGGTGCTCACCAAGGCCGATGAAGCCGATCCCGCACAGGTCATGGAGCAGCTTAAGGCCGCCCACGAGCTCATGGAATATGACGATGAGATCGTGACGTCGTCGGTCAAGAACTTTAACGTCGATGCCTTCATCGAGACCGTTGCGCACTTTTTGCCCGAGGGCCCGCGTTGGTTCCCCGAGGACATGGGTACCGACGCTTCCGACGAGACGCTCGTTGCCGAGTTTGTGCGCGAGAAGGTCTTGCGCCGCACCCGTGATGAGATTCCGCACTCCGTTGGCGTAATCTGCGATGCGCTCGAGCAGACCAAGAAGGTGCTGCGCGTGCATGCCACCATTTACGTTGAGCGCGAGGGCCAAAAGGGCATCATCATCGGTAAGGGCGGCGAGATGATCAAGCATATCGGCATCGACGCCCGTCGCGATCTTGAGCGCATCTTTGGCACGCAGGTCTTTTTGGAGCTGGACGTGAAGGTAAAGGCCGGCTGGCGTGACGACGAGGCCCAGATTCGCCGTTTTGGCTACAACGCCGAGGACTAAGGGCGCGCGGCGCTCATGGCAGGCTCACGGACATATCGCACAAAGGTACTCGTCCTCGATAAGACCAAGCTCAAGGAGACCGATCTGATCTTGACGATGCTCGATGAGCGGGGTCGGCAGGTCCGTGCTGTGGCAAAGGGCGCGCGCAAACCCGGCGGGCGCCTGGCGGCGCGCTGCGAGCTGTTCTGTACCGTCGATATGCTGCTCGCGCACGGACGGTCGCTCGACGTGGTTTCCCAGGCCGAGCTTATGGAGGCGCCGCTCGGCGCCGCGCCCGATTACGAGACGACCTGCGCCGCAAGCGCGATCGCCGAGGTCGCGCGCGTGTGCTCGTTCGAGGACGCCGAGGACCCGTTTACCTTTGCCATTACGCAGCGAGCACTTGCCCTGGTGGGCAGCAGGCTCGACACGGCACATATGGACCTGCTTGTGGCGGCATATGTCTTTAAGCTGTTGTCGCACGTTGGCTATCGACCCGATTTTTCGGCCTGCGTACTGTGCGGAGACCCCATTCTGTCGTATTTTTCGCCCCAGGCGGGCGGGCTCATGTGCGGGTCGTGCGCGTCGAGCGTTCCGGGTGCCGAGCTGGTGTCGACCGGCGAGGTCGCATGGCTGCGCGCCCTCATGTCCATGACCTTCGATGCGCTCATGGCCGAGAGGGTCGATCCCCATACTGCCGCCTTTTTGCTGGGGCTTTCGCATGTTTGGGCTGCGACGCACACCGATCAGCGTCTTCGCGCGATGGAATTCATGTTGGGTCGGTGATGATGGGCATACGCGGTCCGCTTGTGGTAACATACCGACCTGTTGGTACCTCGACCTTGGATGCTCGCTCCACCGGCGGCTTCCCAGTCCGAGGCGAATGGAGTCGCCCGCGGGCGACGCGAAACGAAAGGTGAAACAATGACTGTTTCCAAAGAGCGCAAGGCGGAGCTGACTGCCCAGTTCGGTAACACCCCGGTCGACACCGGCAACCCCAAGGTTCAGGTCGCCATCCTGACCGAGCGCATCAAGGAGCTGACCGAGCACATGAAGTCCCACCAGAAGGACTTCCACACCCGTCGTGGTCTGCTCATGCTCGTCGGTCGCCGTCGTCGTCTTCTCTCCTACATCAAGAAGAACGACGTCGTCGAGTATCGTGAGCTCATCAAGGCTCTGGGCATCCGCGACAACATCCAGTAAGGATTTGTACATGCTAAGAGCGTCCTGCGCAGCGGGGCGCTCTTTTTGTGTAAGGGCGTGAACAATCACGCTCTGAAGCGTGGCGGGGGCAGGGGGCCCGCGTCACATGAGAAGCCCGCAGGCAAGGGGCCTGCGGGGTAAAGGAGAACAATGACACTCGTATCCAAGACCTTTGAGCTGTACGGCAAGACCTACACCTTTGAGTCGGGCGAGCTTGCCAAGCAGGCCACCGGCGCCTGTCTGGTCAAGCAGGGCGATACCACGATGCTCGACACCGTGGTCGTCTCCAAGGAGCGCAAGAACTACGACTTCTTTCCGCTGACCGTCGACTTCAACGAGAAGATGTACGCTGCCGGCCGTATTCCGGGTGGCTACCTCAAGCGCGAGGGCCGTCCCAGCGAGAAGGCCACGCTCACGGCCCGCATGATCGATCGTCCTATTCGCCCGAGCTTCCCGGACGGCTTCCGCAACGAGGTGCACATCGTCGCCACCTCGCTCGTCGCCGACCAGGTCAACCCCTTCGACGTCATCAACGTCATGGGTGCCTCCCTGGCCATGACGCTCGGCGGCGTGCCCTTCGAGGGCCCGCTTGCGTGCGTGCGCATCGGCCGCAACGTGGAGACCGGCGAGTTTATCGTCAACCCCACCTATGAGGAGCGCGAGAACTCCGATTTGGACCTGGAGCTGGGCGGCTCTGCCGACTTCATCTCGATGGTCGAGGCCGGCGCCGATGAGATCTCCGAGGACGATATGCTCGCCGCCATGAAGTTTGGCCAGGAGGCCCTCGCTGCCTTCTGCCAGGCTCAGGACGAGTTCGTTGCCGAGTGGGAGCAGGTCAACGGCGCTATCGTCAAGAAGGAGTACCCGCTTGACCAGCCCGTCGAGGAGGTCCAGGAGCGCATCTTCGCCCACTACGACGAGATGGCAGCCGCCCTTCGCGACGCCGACAAGCTCTCCCGTATCGGCAAGGTCGAGGCTCTGAAGGAGTCCATCCGTGCCGAGTTCACCGAGGAGGAGCAGGCCGCTTGGGAGCGCGAGATCCCCGTGGCACTCAAGAAGCTCGAGAAGAAGGCCATGCGCACCATGGTCGTCGAGACCGGTGAGCGCGTCGACGGCCGTGCCGCCGATGAGATCCGCCCCATTATGGTGAAGGACAACTACCTGCCGCTCGTTCATGGCTCCGGCCTGTTCCAGCGCGGCCAGACCCAGGTGCTCTCCGTCCTGTCGCTCGGCATGCTCAACGAGGGCCAGCGTTTGGATACCATCGAGCCCACCGAGGGCAAGCGCTACATGCACCACTACAACTTCCCGCCGTTCTGCACCGGCGAGACCGGCCGCATGGGTAGCCCCAAGCGCCGCGAGATCGGCCACGGCAACCTGGCCGAGCGCGCCCTGCTTCCGGTGCTCCCCGACGAGAACGAGTTCCCCTACGCCATCCGCGTGGTCTCCGAGGTCATGGAGTCCAACGGCTCCTCTTCGATGGCTTCGACCTGCGGCTCCACGCTCGCCCTCATGGACGGCGGCGTGCCCATTAAGCGCCCGGTCTCCGGTATCGCCATGGGTCTGATTCAGGAGGAGGGCAAGACCGTGGTCCTGTCCGATATCCAGGGTCTTGAGGACTTCCTGGGCGATATGGACTTTAAGGTCACCGGCACCACCGAGGGCATTACCGCTCTGCAGATGGACAACAAGGCCACCGGCCTTACCTTTGACATCCTGGCCCGCGCCCTGCAGCAGGCCAAGGAGGGTCGCGCCTTCATCCTGCAGAAGATGCTCGATGTGATCCCCGAGCCGCGCCACACCACGCGCAGCACCGCTCCGCGCATCGTCTCCATCCAGGTTCCGACCGACAAGATCCGCGACGTCATCGGTTCCGGCGGCAAGGTCATCCGCGGCATCCAAGACGAGACCGGTGCTTTGGTCGACATCCAGGAGGACGGCACTGTCTTTGTCGGCGGCACCGGCGAGTCCGTCGACCAGGCTGTCGAGCGCATCAAGCTCATCATCAAGGTTCCCGAGCCGGGCGAGGAGTACACCGGTCGCGTGGTCTCCATCCAGCCCTTTGGCGCCTTTGTCAACCTGCTGCCCGGTAAGGACGGCCTGCTGCACATCTCCCGCGTCGCCAAGGGTCGCGTGGAGAAGGTCGAGGATGTCCTCAACGTGGGCGACGAGGTTAAGGTCGTCGTCATCGAGGTCGACGATCGCGGCAAGATCTCGCTCGATCGTCTGGATAAGCCCGAGGCTCCGGCTCGTGCCGAGGGTGCCTCCGAGGGCGACGGTGAGCACTTCCAGCGCCGTGAGCGTCCGCGTCGCGAGCGCTCCGAGCGCAGCGACCGTCCGCGCCGTCCCGGTGACAACGGAGGCCGCAAGCCCCGCCGTCACCACGACGCCGAGTAACAGCCGTACATAAGCAGCTCAACAAGGGCGACTCCGGACAGGGGTCGCCCTTTTACTATTCCCGGCGGGGTCCGCGGGTAAAGTTTCCTGCTCTACAGTCCTGCTCGCACGGAGAGCACATTAAGTGCTCTCCGGCTCGTGCGGAACTCGCGATAAACTTTACCCGCGGCCCCCGCCGGGAATAGCAAAAGGGCTGGTGGGTGCGGGTTTCGATTTTGTCAGATAGTCTATTCAGTTATCTGAATTCAGATCTTTAGATAATCGCATGTGCGGCATTACCCCAGATAAAACCGACCAAAATAAACCTGTCCCTTTTTGGCAGGTTTCCCGTGGGGCGGGCACTGATGAAGTTTATCGCGAGTTCCGCACGAACAGGAGGCCACTTAATGTGGCCTCCGTCGTGAGCAGGACTGTAGAGCAGGAAACTTCATCAGTGCCCGCCCCACGGGAAACCGGCGGGATAGACCAGTTCAGATGGGGCTTTGATGCATGGGTGGTCTGTTGGTGGGCAAATGGGTATCATAATGCGGTTACTGCATCGACTCCGTGATGCATGTTTGTACGTTCCCGGCGGTCGGTTTGCCAGAAGCGCCCCGTCGGTTGTTCCAGACCCGTTTCGAAGAAAGGAAACCGCACGAACCTATGGCAGCTAAAAAATCATCTCCCTTGAAGATCATTCCGCTCGGAGGCCTTGACGGCATCGGCAAGAATATGACGGTCTTCGAGTGCGGCGACGACATGGTGCTCGTCGACGCCGGCCTTATGTTCCCCGACGACTCCCAGCCCGGTATCGATTTGGTGCTTCCCGACTACACCTATGTTCTGGAGAACGAGGAGAAGCTCCGCGGCATCATCGTCACCCACGGCCACGAGGACCATACCGGTTCGCTTCCGTACCTGCTGCAGGACCTCAACAACAAGGTGCCCATCTTCTCGAGCAAGCTGACGCTTGGTTTCATCGAGGGCAAGCTTTCCGAGTTCCGCATCCGCGCGCCCAAGTTCCGCGAGGTCAAGGGCGGTAGCCATGTCAATCTTGGTGGCATTTCGCTCGACTTCTTCTCTATGACGCACTCAATTCCGGGCGCTTTGGGCGTATTCATTCGCACCAACCAGGGCACCGTTATGCACACGGGCGACTTTAAGCTCGACCAGACGCCCATCGATGGCGTCACGCCCGATTATGCCGCCATCAGTCGCTTTGCCAAGCAGGGCATCGACCTGTTGCTTTCCGACTCCACCAACGCCACGGTTCCGGGCTTTACCAAGTCCGAGGCCGAAGTCGGCCCCAACTTGCTGCACGCCATCAAGAATGCCCCGGGCCGCGTGTTCGTCGCGTCGTTCTCGAGCCATATCCATCGCCTGCAGCAGATCTGCGACGCCGCCCGCAAGTGCGGCCGCAAGGTCGTCGTGACCGGACGTTCCATGCTCACCAACACCCGCGTGGCGCGCGAGCTGGGCTACCTCAACATCGACGATGCCGATATCATCGATGCCTTCGATATCGATAACCTGCCTGACGACAAGATCGTCGTCATGTGCACCGGCTCTCAGGGCGAGCCGCTGTCGGCGCTGTCCCGTATGGCCAACGGCGAGCACAAGACGCTCTCCATCCACGAGGGCGATACCGTCATCCTCTCGGCGACCCCTGTTCCCGGCAACGAGAAGGCCGTCCAGCAGGTCGTCAACAGCCTGGCCAAGCTTGGCTGCGACGTGTGGGACAAGAACCGTGCCCTCGTCCATGTCTCGGGTCACGGCAGCCAAGAGGAGCTCAAGCTTCTGATGGCCATGGCCAAGCCCACCTACTTTATGCCGGTTCACGGCGAGGCCGTGCACCTGCGTGCCCATGCCCAGCTTGCCCGTAAGATGGGCATTAAGGATGATCACATCTTTATCCTCGATAACGGTGACACGCTCGAGATGCGCGGTGGTATTGTCAAGCGCGGCACGCCCGTCGAGTCCGGCGTCGTCTACGTCGACGGCCTGCGCATCGGTGATACCGACCCCATCGTCCTGCGCGATCGTCAGAAGCTCGCCAATGACGGTATGGTCACAGCCGTCGCCATCGTCTCGCTCAAGCACAAGAAGATCGAGGCTATTGAGTTCTCGGGCCGTGGCGTCTCCTTTGCTATCGACGATCAGTTCTCCGAGGATGCCTCCGCATCCATCATGAAGACGATCGAGAAGGGCAAGTTTAGCTTTACGAGCAGCGGCTCCGATGCCATTCGCAAGGCCGTGCGCGATTCGCTCTCCAACTTCATTTGGAGCCGTACGCGCACCCGTCCGATGATCATCCCGGTCGTCATGGAGGTTTAGTTTGGCGCGCGGATCTGCACAAAACGCCAAAGGCAATAAAGCCAACAACCAACCGGCATCTGCTAAGGGTGCCGGTTCCCATCTTCGTGCCAATAAGGGCCACGAGGCCGAGTTCGACGATGTTGAGCCCCTGGTCGAGCCTTCGGCCAACCGCGATATCGCCGGCGTGGTCATTGCCGTTTTGGCGATTGCGTCTTTCATTGCCGTGATTTCTCCGGCAACGGCACCCGTGACGGCAGTGGTTGCCGGTTTCTACCATCTTGGCTTTGGCCTGGGCGCCTACGTGCTGCCGATCGTCATTTTGCTGTTTGCCGCTACGCTCTTTTTAGGTGAGGACTCGCCGCTCAACATTCGCTCGGTCGCGGGTGGCGCCGTTGTCTTTATCGCCGTCGTCTCCATTCTTTCGTTGATGGTGCCGGGCACGAGCGATTCGTGCGACCTCATGTTTGTGCCGCAAAACCTATCCGCCTCGGGCGGCTATATCGGTGCGTTTATTGCGAGTGCGCTGCAGAATGCGCTGGGTAAACCTATCGCGATGGTGGTCCTGGTGGGCTTGGCCATCGTTGGCTTTGTCATCATCGGCTTTTCGGTGGGTGGCGTTTTGCGCTCTGCGCGAGATCGCGCTGCCGATTTCGCCGAGCGCCGTCGTGCCGATGTCAATGCGAGCCCGTGGGGCGACGAAGAGGCCCTGTCGGTTCCCGGCATCGCCCGTCCGCACCTGAGCGTTCTTCGTCAGAAGGGCTCCGATATGGCCGTGACCACGGTGATGGGCAATGATGCGGACCCTGTTCTGGACGATGACGACGAGGACGATGATCCGTTTGTCGACGTGTCCGAGGCCGTGGAGGCCGAGCGCGCCAAGACTACGCTGCTGCCGCGTCGCCATGCCAAGCATGGCAAGTCCGCGCCCAAGCTCAACACGAGTGAGCCCGACCCGTCTTGGTCCGATAGCGAAATCGAACTCACCGCGGGCGATGACGAGGATGACGAGTGTCCGCTCGAGACCGCCAAGACAACTTTGCTGCCGCGTCGCCAAGACAGGCGCGGACAGGTCACCGGACAGCTTTCGATGGAAGACGACCCGGACAAGGTCGACGAGTCCGAGCCGCCGTTTGCCGTGAACCCCGTGTCTGCTGCCCCGCAGATCCCTGATTTCCTGAAGCATCCCAAGGTTGCCGACGCCTCCACCCCAACGGCTTCCGCTGCTCCTGTTGCAGCCGGCGATGGGGGAGCTGACGGCACTGCTGCCGATGTCGAGGGCGAGCAAGAGGATGGCCTCAAACTCCCGCCGCTCGAAATCCTGCACGCCAACCCGCAGTCGGTGTCCGCCGCGTCTTCTGACAAGGAGTTGGAGCAGACGGCCGAGTCGCTGCAGTCCACGTTGCTGGAGTTTGGCCGTAGCGCTCGCGTCGTCGGCTGGATTGCCGGTCCCACGGTGACGACCTTTAAGCTGCAGCCCGGCGAGGGCGAGCGCGTGAGCAAGATTTCGAGCCTCGAGGACGATATCGCGCTTTCGCTTGCCGCCCAGTCGGTGCGTATCTTTGCGCCGATTCCCGGCACCTCGCTTGTGGGTATCGAGATTCCCAATCGCAAGCGCCAGAACGTTAACCTGGGCGACGTGCTTCCCTATGTGAAGGGCGGTCCGCTCGAGCTGGCCATCGGCCGCGATGCCGAGGGCACGCCGGTTGTCGCCGACCTCGCCAAGATGCCCCACCTGCTTATTGCTGGTACCACCGGTTCCGGTAAGTCGGTCATGATCAACTCCATCATCACGACCCTGCTCATGCGCGCGCTTCCCGAGGACGTTCGCTTGATCATGGTCGACCCCAAGCGCGTTGAGCTTGCCGGCTATAACGGCCTGCCCCATCTCTATGTGCCCGTGGTGACCGAACCCAAGCAGGCTGCGAGTGCCTTGCAATGGGCTGTTTCCGAGATGGAGCGTCGCCTGAAGGTCTTCGAGCGCCTCAACGTTCGCAAGATCTCGACGTATAACGAAAAGCAGGCCGCCGGCGAGTTCGAACACTACGATAACCCGCCGCAAAAGATGCCCTATCTGGTCATTATCATCGACGAGCTATCGGACCTGATGATGGTTGCCGGCAAGGATGTCGAGGCCTCGATCGTTCGTATCGCCCAGCTGGGCCGTGCCGCCGGTATTCACCTTATCGTGGCTACGCAGCGCCCCAGCTCCAACGTGGTGACGGGCCTCATCAAGGCCAACATCACCAATCGTATCGCCTTTAACGTGGCCACGGGCATCGATTCCCGCGTCATTATCGACCAGATGGGCGCCGAAAAGCTCACCGGTTTGGGCGACATGCTGTTCTCCAAGGTCGACTGGGGCAAGCCCCGCCGTATCCAGGGCTGTTTTGTCTCGGATGACGAGATCAACGAGATCGTCGAGTTCGTTAAGTCGCAAAGCGAGCCCGACTACCACGAGGAGATTCTGTCTGCCGTGGCGCCTGCTTCCATGTCCATGGCTGGTGGCGGCATTGTTCGCACGGGCGTTGCCGAGCCGCAGGATGACGACCCGCTTATCTGGGAGGCCGCCCATATTGTGGTGGAATCGCAGCTGGGCTCCACATCTGGCCTGCAACGCCGCCTCAAGGTTGGCTATGCGCGCGCCGGGCGTATTATGGACATGCTGGAAGAAAAGGGCGTCGTCGGCCCGCCCGACGGTTCCAAGCCGCGCGAGGTCCTGCTGGATGACGAAGGGCTTGCCGCGCTGGAGTCTGTCGACGCCGAGATGGTACGTGAAGATCGTGAGTTTGGAGGATTCTGATGGCTGCACGCTTTGGTGACATGCTGCTCGAGCAGCGTCGCCGGATGGGCCTTTCCATCCAGCAGGTCGCCAACACCATCAAAATCAGGCCGCAGATCATCGAGTTTTTCGAGACTGGTAACTTTGCATCGATGCCCCCGCGTGGCTATGCGCAGGGCATGATTTCGAGCTACGCTCGCTTTTTGGGGCTTAACCCGCGCGAGGTCGTCAACGCTTATTTTGACGACCTCATGGCATATGAACGCGATACCTCGCAGCAGGGCGGTCGTTTTCAGGATGCTGCCGGCTACGTTAACTCGCGTTCTTCGGTCGATAACGGTCGTTTTTTGATGGTTCAGGGTGGTCGTACGACACGGTACGGCCAGCGCCCTCCGCAGGCGGGCTATATCACCGAGACGGGCTCCAGCGAGGAAATTCGTTCTCAGCGAGATCGTTTTCGCAGTACGCCCCTGCCAGATGACCGTGCGCTTCCCGCCGCTCGTGGGTTGAGTCGCGATCCTCGCGCCGGTTACGGCGACGGCGGATACTCCGGTCGTAGCTATCGCGGAGTATCCGCCGGGCGTTCCCGCGATGGCTATTCCGACGCCGATACCACGCAGGTGACGCCGCGCCTCCGTTCGCAATCCCAGCCCTATGGCCAGCGCGGCTATCAGGGCCGTGGCGAGCTTGCGCCGCGACCGGGCCAGCGGGGTTCGCAGCGCCAGAGTAGCTATCGTGGTCGTCCCGATAGCGGTCGCGGCCGCATACCGCAGGGTAATGGTCGTGGTAGCTCCAATCGCGGACGCGGCGTTGGGCGCGCCTCTCAATACAACACGATCGATCCGCGCATTATGTACGTCGGCATCGGTGCCGTGGTGCTGCTGTTGATTTTGCTCATCGTGGTACTCCTGCGTGGTTGCGGCTCTGCTGCACCCGAGTCGACGCCCGAGACACCCGTGGCTACCAAGACGACAACTAAGAACTCTTCCAAGAAGACCGAATCCACTGACGAGGACGAAGACGCCGACGAGGCGACGGATGCGGCCGGTTCCGATGCCGCCAAGGCGACGGTCAAAACGGAAGAGGACGAGGTCACCAAGGTCAAGGTCTCTGTTGCCAAGGGCAAGACCGCCTGGATCGAGGTCAAGGTCGACGGTAAATCGGTCTATGGCGCTCAAGCGACCGGTCCTTTTGAGCAGGAGTACACGCCCGAGTCCTCGATTGAGATCACCACGTCCAAGCCCTCCGATGTTACGGTCACCAAGAATGGTGAAAAGGTTCGCTATGACACCAAGACATCGGGTGTGGCGCGCGTGACCATTACCGTTCCCAAGAAGGAGAACGCTGACTCCGCGAACGGCGATAATGCCGACGGTACCGATAATGCCGACGGCACCGATGCCCAGTCTACCGTCGGCACCGACACGGCATCCGACGGCCAGACAGTGAACGATACAGATGACTATTCGTACGACAGCTACTAAGGCTCCCCGTACCGAAAGGAAGAACCATGGCTAAAGATTCCAGCTTTGACGTTGTGTCCGAGGTTAACATGCAGGAGGTCGATAACGCCTTCCAGCAGACCGCCCGCGAGATTTCCCAGCGCTATGACCTTAAAGACTCCGGCGCCACCATCGAGCTTTCGAAGGGCGACAAGCTCTTTACGATTAACGCTCCGGCCGATTTTGTCTCCAAGCAGATCATCGATGTTTTGAGCTCCAAGCTCATCAAGCGCGGTATCGACCTCAAGGCTGTCTCTTGGGACACCCCGCAGGCGGCTTCGGGCGGTACCGTGCGCGTGCTCGGTCATATCGTCGAGGGCATCGACCAGGCGACCGCAAAGAAGATCAATAAAGACATCAAGGATCAAAAGCTTAAGGTCAAGGTGACCATCGAGGCCGATAAGCTGCGCGTTTCCTCGGCTTCTAAGGACGCTTTACAGACGGTGATTCAGTTCCTGCGCGACCAGGACTACGGCCAGCCGCTGCAGTTTACCAACTACCGCTAATTTACTCGAAAGGACCGCTCTCCAACATGGATACTCCGTTGGGTTCCGTACTCTATATCACGCTTGGCTGCGCCAAGAACGAGGTCGATACCGACCGCATGCGTTCGCTGCTGACCGCTGCGGGCTACGAGGAGGCATTCGATCCTCAGGATGCCGATATCGCCATTGTCAATACGTGCTCGTTTCTTACCTCGGCGACGTCTGAGAGCATCGAGACCACGCTCGAGCTCGCTAACGAGGTGCAGGACGGCGTTCGCTCCTGCCCCATTGTCATGTGCGGTTGCGTGCCGTCTCGTTACGGCGACGACCTGCCCGACGAGCTGCCCGAGGTCGCGGCATTTGTGAAGGCCGATGAGGAAGACGGTATCGTCTCTGTCATCGATGGCGTTCTTGGTGTGGAGCGTGAAATCGCTGCCTATATCCCGCAGGTCAAGCGTACCGTCGAGGGCTCTGTCGCCTACGTCAAGATCTCCGATGGTTGCAATCGTTTTTGCAGCTTCTGCATGATTCCCTACATTCGCGGTCGCTATCATTCGCGCAATGCCGAAAGCATTATCTCCGAGGTGCGCGACCTGGTTGCCGGCGGTGTGCGCGAGATCGTGCTGATCGGCCAGGACACGGGCATTTGGGGCACCGACTTTGCCGATGAGGACGCCGCCGAGGCCTCACCGCGCAATCTGGCGCAGCTGCTGCGCGCCGTCGCCGAGGCTGTGCGCCCGCACAACGTCTGGGTTCGTGTGCTCTATCTGCAGCCCGAGGGCATGACCGACGAGCTTATCGAGACGATTCGCGATACGCCCGAGGTATTGCCGTATATCGATATCCCCGTGCAGCACTGCGACGCTCGCATCCTCAAGGCCATGCGTCGCTCCGGTTCGCGTCAGGAGCTCGAGGAACTGTTCCGCGATCTTCGTGATCGTATCCCCGGCATCGTGATTCGCTCCACGGCCATGGTCGGCTTTCCGACCGAGACCGACGACGAGTTCCGTGATCTTATCGACTTTATGGACACCGTCGGCTTTGACTATACGAGCGTCTTTGCCTACTCGCGGGAGGAGGGCAGCCTGGCCGCCAATATGGAGGGCCAGGTCGATGAGGAGGTCAAGCTCGAGCGCGCCCAGGAGGCCATGGATCTGGCCGAGTCGCTGGGTTTTGCCGCCACGGCAGCCCATGTGGGCGAGCGCGCCCAGGTAATCGTCGACGGTATCGAGGAGACCGAGGACGGCGCCGAGCTGATCGGTCATGCCTGGTTCCAGGCGCCCGATTCCGATGGCGCGGTGCATCTGGACGCCAGCGAGGCGTCCGTGGGCGATATTTTGACCGTCGAGTTTACCGATAGCTTCTGCTATGAGCTTATCGGCCATGTTGTGGAGTAGGAGAGCGTCGTGGCAAACGAGAGCAATAAGGAACTGACGAGCGTTTGGACGCCCGCCAACATCGTGACGTGCGTTCGCATCGTCTTTATTCCGGTGTTTATGATCGTCTCGGCCCTGTCTCACGCGAGCGTTGCCTGTACGGACTGGAGCACCTTCGACGGCCCGCTCGCCGCTGCTGCCTTCATTCTGTATGTGATCCTGTCGTGCACCGATAAGGTCGACGGCTATCTGGCGCGCTCACGCAACGAGATCACCGATTTCGGCAAGTTCTTGGACCCCATCGCCGACAAGTTGCTGGTGTTCTCGGCCTTGCTGCTGTTCTTGGATTTTGGCGCGGTGACCGTGTGGTCCGTGTTCATTATCCTGTTCCGCGAGCTGTTGGTGAGCGCACTTCGCATGGTCGCGAGTGCTGCCGGTGTGGTCGTTGCCGCCGATAAGCTCGGCAAGTACAAGACGGCGACCACGATGGTCTCCATCTGTGGCTATCTGTGCGTCTTTGCGATGGCCGGTCTTCAGCTGGGTCCGGCGTCGCTGCTGCTCGGTGTCTATTCGGTGTCGCGCTTCCTGTACGTCATCGCCGTCATTTTGACCATTATCTCGGGTGCCCAGTACTTCTGGAACTGCCGTAAGATCGTCTTTTCGGTCTAGGTCCTGGTGGGTATGACGGAGCCTTATTTGCAGATCGCCGCAAACAACGAGGAGCTGGCACGCGATATTGTCGAGCGCGCGAGTGCCCGTGGCGTGACGGTGTCGACGGCGGAGTCGCTGACGGCGGGCATGATCGCCTCGACGATTGCCGATATCCCGGGTGCCTCGGCGGTGCTTCGTGGCGGTGCGGTGACCTACTGCGATGAGATTAAACATCGCGTGCTCGGCGTCGAGCGGGAAACGCTCGATCGGTTTAGCGCCGTGTCGCATCAGACGGCGCGTGAGATGGCCGCGGGCTCGCTGGACCTCTATCAGAGCGATGTCGCCGTGAGCGCAACGGGCTACGCTGGGCCCGGCGGCGGTACCGAGCAAGACCCCGCCGGCACGTTCTATATCGGCTGGGCGTATCGTGCGGCCGATGGGGGAGCGACGGTCGTTGAGTCTGCGCGCTGTCAGTACGAGGGTGATCGGTCGTGCGTCCGTGCCTATGCGGTCGCTGAGGCTTTGGAACGCATTGTCCGCGTGCTCAATTCCATGGAATAGACGTGTTTTAAGGGGCCTTAGGGCCCCTTAATTGTGGAGATAGGGACCTTTGGCAAGGAATGCGCTTGCGCTGGCACATGTCTTAAATTTGTACGAGCACTCGTATTTGCGATTGGCATGGTCAAGCGTTTGGTCGGTGATTGGTCGGCGTTTGGTCGGGTTTTGGAATGGACGGGTGCATATGATGAACCTGAACGGTTGACCACGAACAGCCGTTCGTTTATCATCGATTCAGGTTGTTAAGAGGAGGGCTATTCATGGCCAAGAATTCAGGTCCCGTACGTACCGTTCATACGCGCACGACGGGTAAAGAGCGCGACGAGATGATCGCCACTACCAAGGCCGAGATCGAGAAGAAGTTCGGCCAGGGTTCTATTATGAGGTATGGCGACGGCGGTCCCGAGCTCGAGGTCGAGGCTATTCCGACGGGCTCTCTGGCGCTCGATGCCGCCTTGGGTATCGGCGGCGTGCCGCGCGGCCGTATCGTTGAGATTTATGGCCCCGAGTCCTCCGGTAAGACAACGCTTTCGCTCGAGATTCTTGCAGAGGCGCAGGCCATGGGCGGTGTCGTGGCTTTTATCGACGCTGAGCATGCGCTTGATCCCACCTACGCCGCGCGCATCGGCGTCGATATCGACGAGGTGCTGATTTCCCAGCCCGATACGGGTGAACAGGCGCTCGAGATCGTTGACATGCTTGTGCGTTCCGGTGCCATCGACGCCATCGTCGTCGACTCTGTTGCCGCTTTGACTCCACGTGCAGAAATCGAGGGCGAGATCGGTGACACGACGGTGGGTCTGCAGGCTCGCTTGATGAGTCAGGCGCTCCGCAAGCTCGCCGGCTCGCTTGCCAAGTCCAACACAACCTGCATCTTCATTAACCAATTGCGCGAGAAGATCGGCGTCATGTTCGGCAACCCCGAGACCACCACAGGCGGCCGCGCACTCAAGTTCTTCTCTTCCGTGCGTATCGATATTCGCAAAATCGATACCATCAAGCTCAAGGACGAGGTTATCGGCAATCGCGTACGTGCCAAGGTCGTTAAGAACAAGGTGGCTGCTCCGTTCCGCTCGGCCGAATTTGACATCATGTATGGCACCGGCATTTCTAAAGAGGGCTCGATTCTGGATATGGCTGTCGAGTGCGGCATATGCAAAAAGATGGGGTCTTGGTTTGCCTATGGTGAGGACAAACTCGGCAACGGTCGCGAGGCCGCTAAGACGTTCCTGCGCGAGCATCCCGATTGCGCCGACGAGATCGAGCACAAGGTTCGCCTCGCCTGCGGTCTTGAGTATGACGATGATGCCCCCTCCGAGGTTGAGTTGACCGATCAGCCCGCCCCCGAGGAGTTTGATGAGCTGTATGCCATCGATGGCTCCGCGATGCTCGACGATGACGACGAGTAACGGATGCCGACATGTCGTATACGGTGACCGAGGCTCGGGTCGTTTTTCCGGATAAGAAGACGGCCTCCTCGTTCTCGAGCGGTTATGCGTCTAAAAAGCCCTGTGCACATATCGATTGCGATCTGGAGGGCGGTTTTGAACGGTCCATTTGGATTCCCGTGCGTGTGGCACGTGTGTACGTTCAGAACCGCCTCGATCTTCCCTGCGACTGGGATGACTTTCGCGAGGCGGTGAAGCTTATCGAATGCAAATGTGCGCTCACCATGGTGACCGAGATGCTTTCGCGTCGCGATCATGCTACGGGCGAGGTGCGCGATAAGTTGGCGCGCTATGGCTTTCGACAGCCCGCGATCGACTTTGCCGTCAATCGTGCCATCGAGTATCGTTTTTTAGATGAGAACCGCTTTTGCTCGTACTTTATCGAGGAGCGTAAGCGTCGTGGTTGGGGACAGCGCAAAATCGAGACTGAACTCAAGCGTCGCCATGTTGCACTTGATGAGATTCCAGGGTATCCCGAGGCTTATTTTGCCGAGGATGACGACTTGGCTCGCGCATCGGCTTTGCTCGCTAAGCGTCGCGTTCCCGAGGCACGTGCATTCGAAAAGCTCGTCAGATTTTTGATGGGCAAGGGCTTTTCCTATCACATTGCCGCCGATGCCGTTAAGGCGCGCCTCGATGCCTTAAGCGAGAAATGCGACGTTTAAGCCTGCGCGCGTTACGCCCCTGCCGTTCACCGCTCGATAGGCGCCGTGCTGGGTGCGTTAATTTGACAGTTGTTGCGGTTCAACGTAGGATAATTATTGTCATTTGCATTGTGATATGTGCTCATCTGCGATGAGTTTGTTTATATGTTTATCTGTATCCGACCCGCATAAGCTGCGCCCATATTACTCAAATGTCGCGAGCCGTTCGTATGGACGGTTCGCTTTGTTGTGTAACGAATCCATAAAAAGGAGTGAGCATGCCGCCTATCATTGCAGCGCTCGTTGGCATTGTTTTGGGTGCCATCGTCGCCATTGCCTACATGCGCACCGCCAAGCAGGGTAGTCTTCACGAGGCCGAAGAAAAGATTCAGTCGGCACACGCGCAGGCAGAGTCCCTGATCGGTGATGCTAAGCGTCAGGCCGAGACCCTCAAAAAAGAGGCTCTGCTCGAGGCTAAGGAAGAGATCATCAAGAACAAACAGGCCGCCGAGGCCGAGGACAAGCAGCGTAAGAGCGAGATTCGCGCGCTCGAAAATCGCGTGATGCAGCGCGAGGAATCGCTCGACCGACGCAACGATGCGCTCGATAAGCGCGAGCATCAGCTGTCCAGCCAGGCCGGTCAGGTCGAGAAGCGCTCTCGCGAACTTGAGGAGCTTTGCGCCAAGCAGACCTCAGAGCTCGAGCGTATTGCCGACCTTACGCGCGAGGATGCTCACAAGGAGCTGCTCGACAAGGTCCGCGGCGAGGTTACCCATGAGGCGGCCACCATTATCCGTGAGTCCGAGCAACAGGTCCGCGCCGAGTGCCACAAGACCGCTCAGGAGATTCTCTCCCTGGCGATCCAGCGCTGTGCCGCCGACCATACCGCCGAGGTCACCGTCACGTCCGTTCATATTCCCTCCGATGACCTTAAGGGACGCATCATCGGTCGCGAGGGTCGTAACATCCGTACTTTCGAGCAGGTTTCCGGCGTCAACCTTGTGATCGACGACACCCCCGAGACTGTCGTGCTTTCGAGCTTTGATCCGGTCCGTCGTGAGACCGCCCGCGTGGCGCTCGAGAACCTCATTGCCGACGGTCGTATTCACCCCGCCCGCATCGAGGAGATGTACCACAAGGCCGCTGACTTGGTTCAGCATCGTGTGCTCGAAGCCGGCGAGCAGGCTGCCTTCGATACCGGTATCCACGACCTGCATCCCGAGATCGTCAAAACCCTGGGCGCTCTGCGCTACCGCACCTCGTTTGGTCAGAACGTGCTACAGCACTCGCTTGAGGTCTCCGACCTGTGCGGCATCATGGCCTCCGAGCTTGGTCTGGATGTTGTGACCGCCAAGCGCGCGGGTCTTCTGCATGACCTGGGCAAGGCCATCGATCACGACGTTGAGGGTCCGCATGCTGTGATTGGCGCCGAGCTTGCCCGCCGTTATGGCGAGAAGCCCGTTATCGTCCACGCAATCGAGGCCCATCATGCCGATGTCGACCCCAACACGGTGCTCGACGTTCTGGTCCAGGCTGCCGAT
Source organism: Collinsella sp. LCP21S3_A3 (assembly GCF_052118905.1). Taxonomy (NCBI): domain Bacteria; kingdom Bacillati; phylum Actinomycetota; class Coriobacteriia; order Coriobacteriales; family Coriobacteriaceae; genus Collinsella; species Collinsella sp. LCP21S3_A3. Next base: position 133,175 of record NZ_JBQKGH010000004.1, read on the forward strand.
GCTGTTTCCGCATCTCGTCCCGGCGCCCGTCGCGAGTCGGCCGAGAGCTACATCAAGCGCCTTGAGAAGCTCGAGGAGATTGCCAACTCTCATGACGGCGTCGAGCGTACCTATGCTATGCAGGCCGGTCGCGAGGTCCATGTCATGGTTCAGCCGGACAAGATTTCCGATGCCCAGTCCACGGTGCTTGCGCACGATATCGCCCATCAGATCGAGGAAGAGATGGAGTATCCCGGTCAGGTGCGCGTTGTCGTGATTCGCGAGAGCCGTGCCGTCGATATCGCTAAATAACATGAACGACGCGAACGAGCTCATCTCATTTATCGCGTCGATGTCGGGGGAGGGCAACCTTCGCGTCGAGGAAAACCTTGGCGAGGGGTATGTCCGCCTCCGCGTTTCGGAGGCCGAGCGCCGTCAGGCCAAGCATGACATTCAGCATGTAGAGGACATTGTCATCGAGATGCTGCGTAATGCTCGCGATGCCGGAGCCGATAAGGTCTATCTAGCCACGACCAAGGAGGAGGGTGTTCGTACCCTCCTCTTCCTGGATAACGGTTCGGGTGTGCCGCAGGATATGCAGGAGCGTATCTTCGATGCCCGTGTCACCTCCAAGCTCGAGAGCATGAAGATGGACCGTTGGGGTGTTCACGGTCGTGGTATGGCGCTGTTCTCTATCAAGCAGAACACCGATGAGGCACGCGTTGTTACATCGGGCGTCGATTTGGGCTCAGCGTTTAAGGTTTGCGTTGACACCGATCGCTTAGGCGAGCGCGCCGACCAGTCGAGCTGGCCTCAGGCGGTTAAAGACGAAGACGGCCGCTATGTATGCGCTCGTGGTCCTCACAACATCATTCGCGCAGCCTGCGAGTTTGCCCTTGAGGAGCTGCGCGACTGCGACGTGTATCTGGGCTCTCCGTCCGAGATCGCTGCGACCCTGTACGCCCAGGCTTCCAGTCGTCTCGATACGTCACGCCTGCTCTTTATCGATGACGAGTGTGAGCTTCCGGTTATCGATCGTTTAGGTCTTGCCTCGGATGCCGAGGACTTTATCCGGATTTGCTCCGGGCTGGGTCTCGAGATGTCCGAGCGTACTGCCCACCGTATTCTTTCGGGACAGATTAAGCCCGTTCGCGGTGTGTGCGCGCGTCTGCTTCGCGAGCGCGATTCCACCTCGCATTTGCCGGCTCCAGTCGATCTTGCCAAGGACCGTCGAGGCCTTCGCATTGCCAAGGATGACATGGCGCAGTTTTCGCGTGCTGTTGAGCGCGACTTCAATGACCTCGCCGCCCGGTATTACCTCAATCTGTGCGGCGACCCTAAGATTCGCGTTTCACGTGATCGCATCACCGTGACGTTCGATCTTGCCAAAGAGGAGTAGCATCTTTACCGAGTCCGCTCGGTACGATACAGTTATTGCAGTTAAAACGTACTTTTAAACGCAGGAGTTTCTTCATGGATTGCCTGAAGGTATCAAGCAAATCATCGCCCGCGTCCGTTGCCGGCGCCATTGCCGGTATGGTCAAAGATGGCGTTCCCGTCAACATTCAGTGCGTCGGTGCCGGCGCCGTCAACCAGGCCATAAAGGCCGTTGCCATTGCGCGAGGTTTTTTGATCCCTACTGGCTTTGATGTCTCTTGTGCGCCGGTGTTCTCTGACATCCTCATTAACGGGGAGTCTCGCACGGCAATCCGTCTCTCTATCTACGTTCACCAGATTAATCGGGCTGCTATGGACAATGTCGTCATGGACGACGTTAAGCCTGTTGCGTAAGCGAGTTTTCGCACGTTTGTAGCACCTTTGTGCCCCGTCGATATCATCGTTAGGATGTAAGCTCATGGACCAGCGTTTCGTACGCGATATTCTTGCCGGTAAAACCTATTTTATCCGCACATTCGGCTGCCAGATGAATCAGCACGACTCCGAGCGCGTGAGCGGTTTGCTCGATTCCTATGGCTGTCTTATGGCGCTCGATCCGGAGCATGCCGATATTGTCGTATTCATGACGTGCTGTGTGCGCGAGGCTGCCGATACGCGCCTGTACGGTCAGTGCAATTCCTGCAAGAGTCTTCCCCCTTCTCCTTCGGGCAAGCGTGTGGTCGCCGTGGGTGGCTGCATCGCTCAGCGCGATGGCGAGGGCTTGCTCACCAACGTCGATAACGTCAACGTTATTTTTGGTACGCATTCGATTGCGCACGTGGCGGAGCTTATCGCCGAGGCGTTTATGGATGGCAAGCGCCATATCCGCACGAATGAGCATGAAGATACGGACGCCATGAGTATGCCGTGGCATCGCGAGACGCAGTATCATGCATGGGTGCCCATCATGACGGGCTGCAACAACTTCTGCACGTACTGCATCGTGCCGTACGTCCGTGGTCGCGAGAAGAGCCGCCCCTTCGAGGAGATTGTCGACGAGGTGACGGGTCTGGTGCGTCAGGGTGTGCGCGAGATTACGCTGCTGGGGCAAAACGTAAACTCCTACGGTCGCGATCTCTTTGGCAAGCCGCGCTTTGCCGATCTGCTGCGCGCCGTGGGTGATACGGGCGTCGAGCGTATCTTCTTTACTTCTTCGCACCCCAAGGATTTGCTTCCCGAGACCATCGATGCTATGGCCGAGACACCTGCCGTTATGCCGCAGCTTCACCTAGCCGTTCAGTCGGGTTCCACGCGTATCCTTAAAGAGATGAATCGTCGGTACACGCGCGAGGATTATCTGGGCCTGGTCGATCGCATTCGTAACCGTATGCCCGAAATTGCGCTTTCAACCGACATCATCGTGGGCTTCCCGGGCGAGACCGAGGAAGACTTTGAGCAGACGCTCTCGCTTGCCGAGACGGTGCGCTATGCCCAGGCCTACACGTTTATTTACTCCAAGCGCGCCGGTACCCCGGCAGCTGAGATTTATGATCCCACCCCGCATGAGGTTATCCTTGAGCGCTTTAACCGTCTGGTCAAGGTTATCGAGACGACGGCATACGAGTATAACCAGGGCGAGCTTCACACCGTGGTGCCTGCGCTTATTGAGGGCACGAGCAAGAAAAACGACGCTGTCCTTCTTGGTAAAAGTCCTAAGAACCAGACAGTGCATGCTCCGATTCCCGCTGGCTATAGCATCGATCAGTTTATCGGCAAAATCGTCGACGTCGATGTGGATGTCGCCAAGACGTGGTATCTGTCTGGCTCCGTTGTGGGTGAGCCTCGCTAATGGTTTTCCCCGGCACAAACCTTTCTGCCGTAGCGATCGTCGGTCCGACGGCGGTCGGCAAGAGTGATGTTGCCGACCGCCTGGCTGCTCGTCTGTCGTCTGAAGTGTTATCGTGTGACGCGATGCAAATCTATCGCGGTATGGATATCGGTACGGCCAAGATGATGCCCGAGGAGTGCTCGGTGCCCCTGCGTCTTGTCGATATCGTGGACCCGGGCGTCGCGTATTCTGCTGCGCTCTATCAGTCTGATGCCCGGGCGCATATCGAGCGTTTGCTTGGTGAGCAACGGCTTCCGGTCTTTTGCGGCGGCACGGGCTTGTATCTTAAGGCTGCACTCGATGAAATGGATTTTCCTTCGGGAGAGCTCGAGGACGAACGTCGCGCGGGTTATCAGGAGCTTGCCGAGCGTATTGGCGAGAAAGCTATGCATGCCCTGCTTGCCGAGCGTGATCCGGAATCGGCTGCCGTGATTCATCCTCATAACGTGCGCCGCGTGATCCGTGCGCTCGAGATGCACGATGACGGTGTGTCGTATGCCCAGCAGAAGTCTAAATTCAGCGTTCCACGTGAGCGTTATCATGCCTTGTGGTTTGGTCTGACGCGTAGCCGTGAAGTGCTGTATGAGCGCATTAACCTGCGTGTCGACCTTATGTTTGAGCAGGGGCTGGTTGATGAGGTCCGTGGCCTTATGGACCAGGGCCTAGGTGATGCACTCACGTCGATGCAGGCAATCGGTTACAAAGAGATTATTGATGCCTTGCGAGGCGCTATTACCATGGACGAGGCCCGCGAGCTTATTAAGATGCGCTCACGTCGCTATGCCAAGCGCCAACTTTCCTGGTTTAAGCGTGACGATCGCATCGTGTGGTTCGATATGGATGAGTTTACGATCGATGAGGTCGTCGATGATATCTACCGTCGTATTGAGGCTGCCTAATGGCACGTTTTCCCTTGGTTCCCACGGCGCCTGAACCTGAGCGTGCCGTCTTGGTTGGTGTTGAGTGGCGCGATAACGCCTGGCCGCTCGACCGTTCGCTCGACGAGCTCGAGCGCTTGGCTCACACTGCTGGAGCCCAATGCGTGGCACGCTTGTCTCAGCGTCTGGTCAAACCTCATCCCAAATCGTTTATCGGCTCCGGTAAGGTCGAGGAGCTATGCGGTTTGGTGCATCGTATGGATGCGGATGTTGTAATCTTCGACGACGACTTGACTCCTTCACAGCAGTCCTATCTTGAGAAAGCCGTGGGCGAACCGGTCAAGATTATTGACCGTACGGCGTTGATTTTGGATATCTTTGGCCTGCATGCCCAGACGCGTGAGGGTCGCTTGCAGGTGCAGCTGGCTCAGTTACAGTATCTGCTGCCCCGTCTGCGAGGTATGTGGAGCCACCTTGCTAAGGAACAGACGCGTGGCGGCATTGGATCGCGTTTTGGCCAGGGCGAAAGCCAGCTCGAGGTCGACCGTCGCCTGATTCGCGATAAGATCGCAGCTCTTCGACGCGAATTGAAACAGGTTGAACAACGTCGTGATGTGCAATCGAAAAGCCGTATTGAATCGCCGGCGTTTCGCGTAGCGTTGGCTGGCTACACCAATGCCGGTAAGTCGACGTTGCTTAATCGATTGACAGGATCCACGGTACTTTCGCAGGATAAGCTGTTTGCCACGCTCGATCCTACGACGCGTTCGTATCGTTTACCCGGTGGCCGTGGCATGACGATCACTGATACCGTTGGCTTTATTCAAAAGCTGCCCCATGGCCTGGTCGACGCGTTTAAATCTACGCTTTCCGAGGTGCTCGGCGCCGATTTGGTTCTTAAAGTTGTGGATGCTTCCGATGAGGATTACGAGCGTCAGCTTGAGGCGGTTGATCGTGTCCTTGACGAGATTGGTGCCGGTGAGCGCCTGACGCTTACCGTGTTCAATAAAATCGATCTGCTCGATAGCGTCGACCGCTTGAGCTTTCGCCGGCGCTATCCCGAGGCGGTATTGTTCTCGGCTCAGACGGGTGAGGGCCTTGATGACTTAGTCGACCGCATCGCTCGTGAGGCGGCCGCTACGGACGTGTTGCTCTCGGCCGATATCCCGTATCGAGAGGGCGCGTTAATCACGCTCGTGCACGAACAGGGAACCCTTCTGCACGAGGAATACCTCGAGGACGGCGTTCGTATTGTGGCAAAGCTTCCAGCCCGTATCGCACCGCGTCTCGAGCGTTATCGAACAGAGTAAATCAGCTCCAGTACACCCAAGATAACCGGTTGATGAAGCAGGTAGAACGGCAGCGCATGGCGCCCGAGACTTGCGAGCGCCGGGATGGGATTCGCATAGGCCCATCCCGGCGCCTCATAGTTTGCTTCCTGAGTCGTGTGGGCGGCAAAGAAGCCTGCAAGGTACATAAATAAGAATGGTATGACTGGATAGTAATCACCAGAGACAAAGTCTGGACCTGGGAAACCCAGCCAAGCTAAATAGGGGATAGGATAAACCGTTTTAGGAATGCTCCAGGTAAGGGTAAAAAGTGTGAGGCAAATTGCTATACCCCATACCGACGGCACTTTAACGATCACCGGACGCGCGAGCGCGACAATGGCGGTGCAGGCCGCCATGCAGAACATGATGCCGAAGTTCACCGAGTCATCGACTGAGACGAGCGTCGTCGCGACCCATACGAGAAAAGCGGCAGCGGCATATTTGACGGCACGCTTGATGTTGTTGCGCGAGAGGGTGCACATCCAGCCGGCAATAAACAAAAATACCCAACTGATGCTGGCACGCCAGATGTCTTGGAAGATGGTCTGAGTAAACCAGGGCATATCCCAACCATAAAGATAGGTAAGATCGTAGCAAGCATGAAATCCTGCCATCGACAGCATGGTAAATCCGCGAATGGTATCAAAGACCGTGATGCGGTTTTGCATTACGAGAACCGGCGCATCAATCCAACAACCTCGCCCAGGATCGTCGGATTTGTCGCATAGATGGGCTCCATGGTGTCGTTTTCGGGCTGCAAGCGAACTCGTCCCTGCTCCTTGTAGAACGTTTTGACCGTTGCGGAGCCATCGATCATGGCCACAACGATCTCGCCATTCATGGCACTCTTCTGTTCGCGAACGATGATATAGTCGCCGTTAAGGATACCGACGTTAATCATCGAATTGCCGTGGACCTCGAGGATAAAAGACCCCTGGTCCGTTGCGATCTCGGTCGGGATGGTAAAGGTGTCCTCGATATTCTGCTCGGCAAGGATGGGGATCCCTGCGGCGACACGGCCCACGAGGGGTAGCGATACGGTTCCGCGGGGTGCCGTGGGCTCATCGGACTTTGAGATGGAGACGGAGGCTCCATCCTCGTCAAAGAGCTCTAGGGCACGAGGCTTGGTGGCGTCACGTTTGAGCAGGCCGCGTGCTTCCAGTGCGGAGAGATGTGCATGTACGGTGCTAGGGGAGGAAAGACCCACAGCCGAAGCCATCTCACGCACGCTGGGCGGATAGCCCTTTTCCTGCTGATACTCCTTGATGAAGTCGTAAATCTGCTGCTGTCGCTTGGTAATTTTGCGAGCCATCAGGGATTCCTCTCTACCTAACCCAAACAAATGTTCTATGTTTGCTTGACAGGAACAACTGTTCGAAGATAATAATAACCGAACACTCGTTCCCGCGCTAGACTTTTTTGTCCTCGCGGCTTGATAAAACAGTTCTCGTCAAAAACGCGAGAGGAGAACATGATGAATGCAACGGATATGGTCCAGGGAAACCTCGCCCTTAAGCTCGAGACGCCTGCGGCGCCGGCTTTCACGGTTGTCAAAGGCGGCCGATCTGGTTTTCAAACACTGCCTGGCAAGCCCGTCCGAAGCCAGTGCGTCGCCACGACTTCGGCCCCCGTTGCTCTGAAGGCCTCGACGATTGTCGCCCTGGCCGTTGCGCTCACGCTCTTCTTTGTACTTGCTACCTCGATCTTCAGCGCTCGTCACGCCGCATATGCCGAATCGGCATCTAACGTTACCTATGAGACCGTCCGTGTTCAGTCTGGCGATTCCTTGTGGTCGCTTGCTCAGGAGCATTCCGTTGACGGTCTTTCTACGCAGGAGACTTCTGACATAATTCGCAGTGTCAATCATCTGGAGCATGGGTCACTCGATGCGGGTGACGTTCTTAAAGTTCCTGCGCGTTCGTAAGATTTAAACACCGGCACATGGTACCCTTGTTATCGTTTTGGAGGAGGTACCATGCGCTGTCCCAGATGCGGCAATGCACATACCCGTGTTGTCGATTCCCGTATGCAGGAATCTAATAACACCATTAAACGCCGTCGTGAATGTTGTTCGTGCAACTATCGCTTCACAACATTCGAGCGATGCGAAGACCCCATCGAGGTCATCAAATCTGACGGGTCAAGGCAGCGGTTCGATCGCAATAAGCTGCTGGTCGGCTTAATGCGCGCTACGATTAAGCGCGACATCGACACGAAAAAGCTCAATGAGCTCATCGATGACATCGAGGTGGAGCTGCGTTCCCGTACGCTGACGGCTGTTACGTCCCACGACCTGGGCGACATGGTGCTTAAGCGCTTGGCCAAGATCGACAAGGTGGCCTACATTCGCTTTGCCTCGGTCTATCGCGATTTCAAAGACATCGATGAGTTTTTGCAAGAGCTCGACAAGCTAAGGTGATTTTATGTCCAACATTACGGTCAACATTAAGCGTCTCGACCCTACGATCGAGCTTCCCAAATACGCCCATCCCTCAGATGCCGGTTTGGACCTCCGTGCCAATGAGGACTGTACCCTTAAGCCCTTCGAGCGACGCTTGGTCTCTACTGGCCTTGCGATCGCGCTGCCCGATGGATACGCTGGCTTCGTTCAGCCTCGCAGTGGCCTGGCTATTAAGCAGGGTCTGTCTATAGTCAACACGCCCGGTCTTATAGACGCCCACTATCGAGGTGAGCTTAAAGTCATCCTTATCAACCTGGATCCATCCAATGAAATCCAGATCAACAAGGGTGACCGAATCGCTCAACTCGTCATCCAAGAAGTTCCCACGGTCAATCTCGTGGAGGTAGACGAACTAGACGAAACCGACCGAGGAGCCAGCGGTTTCGGTTCTAGCGGCGTATTGTAATGTCCGCTCACCCGTGGGTGGCCCCTATATATCATTCCATGCTCAAACATTCTCGCGGGGGCGCTCGTATCCCTCCCGCCCGCCTCTCACACATATCATTCCATGCTCAAACATTCTCGCATCGCAGGGGCGCATGGATTCCGCTTTCGCCTGAGCCCCATACATATCATCCCGTGCTCAAACATTCTCGCTTCGCTGCGAAACTGCGCGCGGGACGATATGTATGGGGCTCAGGCGAAAGGGCTACATGCTTGAGATATAACAATCTTTCTAGTAAGCCGGCGCGTCAAAGGGACGCCACCTTTGTCGTGTCGGCTTACTGTATTTATATTTTCCGGTTTCGCCTTTGCAGATTCTAATGGTGGGGAATCTGGTATAGCTGCTAATACGTAAACGCAGCTTGCCTGCGGGAGGCCCCTATATATCGTCCCGCGCGCAGTTTCGCAGCGAAGCGAGAATGTTTGAGCACGGGATGATATATAGGGGCCTCCCGCGGGTAAGCGGACATTAAGACCTTAGCGGATATGCGCAGGTTTTCCGCCCCAGTAGAAGCGGCAGAAGGCTCGTTTGCGCTTTTGGGGCTTGCCTACAAGTTCCATGGTTGCGATGGCGATGTCCTCGGCCGCGTGTGGACGACGTAGCACTTCGCCATTGATGAGCAGTGCCTTGAGCGACTCGGGATGATCGTGGAGATGGCGCAGCGTCACAATGAGCTCGCGTGCGGTGGTGACATGCATGCTGGCGCCCAAGTCGGTGAGCATGGTGGTGTTGGCCTTTTCCTGGCCATAGGACTTGCCCAGCAGAATCATCGGCAGGTGTGCACACAGGCATTCGGTAACAGTGAGTCCACCCGATTTGAGAATTGCCAGATCACAGCCGTGCATGAGCGCTGCCATGTCATCGACATAGTCAAGAACCGTGACGTTTTCGAGTTTCATGGCTTCGAAGAGCGTTTTCAGGCGCGTGGCGTATTCCGTGTCCTTGCCCGGCAAAAAGACAAAGTGCATATCCTCGAAGCTACGGAGGAAGGGGAGGGTGTGGTCCATCGCCGCGCGAAAACGAACGTACGGTTGAGGCAAACTGGCGCCGGCCATTACCAGCACAATGGTCTTGTCGATAGGGAGATTGAACTTCTCGAGTTCTTCCTCACGATTGTAATCCGTGTCAAATCCAGCGCGAATAGGGATGCCCGTAATGCGTATCTTTGCCTCGGGAACCTTGCGTGGGCGGAGCGTCTCGGCCATAAACTCGTTTGCCACGCAGAATAAGTCAGTGTCCTTATGGGGCCACCAGCCCTCGACCTCGTAATCGGTCGGCACGCAAATGACGGGATAGTCGATGCCCGTAATGACGCGCGCACCAACCGCAACGTTGGCTGCCGTGATATGTGTGGCGACCACGGCAATAGGCCTACGAGTGCGAACGTATTCGTTAAATGCGGGAAACATAATGCGCGACCATGCCGTGCCGCCGCCCCAAAGCAGGTGTCCGGTAAGGGTATATCGCCAGGTCAAGTCATAAATTGGGCGTGTGGCGCCGGTAAACGATGCGGCCGTTTTGTTGCCGTCGAATTTTATGCGTCCAAAATCGAGGATATCCAAGACCTCAATCTCGACATCCTGCGGTATGCCCTTGGTGCCGCGTATAAGCTCGAATGCTTGCGCGATAGCGTTTGCTGCCGCTTTGTGTCCCGAACCAACCGATGCGTGGACAATGGTCACTAAGGGCTTTTGTCCGGGTGGCGGCATCAATTGCTCCGATTGGGGGGCGCTTTGCGTGGGCAGGGGAGCGTCATTGCCCATCTGCGTTTGATCCATCGATAACTCCCCTTCATCGTTGTTTCGCAAAGAATCATTGTAGTGCATGACTGTCATGTTCTCCTAAATTTGGGTATGAGCGCAAAGAACGCCAATGTTTCGATGAGAGGACACTCCATGACTACCAATCAGCCGATCGATGTTGCGATTATCGGCGGCGGCCCAGCGGGCTATGCTGCAGCCATTTATGCTGCGCGATCCAATCTAACGACGACCGTGATTGAGCAAGGCATGTCGGGAGGACAGATCGCCACAACCAATGAGGTCGAAAACTATCCGGGCATTCCGCTCTTGAGCGGTGCCGAGCTCGGCGAGCGTTTTCAGCAACATGCAGAGGGCCTGGGAGCACAGGTTGCATGGAGCATGGTGACGGGTATCGATTACGATGCGGATGCGGCGCTGTTTACGGTGCATCACGATACGGGCGACACGGTGGCCTCAAGCGTTATTGCCTGCATGGGTGCCACGCCGCGCTCTGCTGGTTTTGTTGGCGAGGATACGTATCGCGGTCGCGGCGTTTCGTATTGTGCGACGTGCGACGGCATGTTCTTTCGTGGCAAACAGGTCTTTGTCATTGGCGGCGGTAATGCTGCCTGCGAGGAAGCCCTGTTCTTATCAGAAATTGCCAGCAGCGTGACCATCGTCTTGCGCCGCGATCAGTTCCGTGCTCCCGATGGCGTGGTTCAAAAGGTGCTCGCTAAAGATAATATTTCTGTTAGGTACCAAACTAGTATTGTGGAGCTATCGGGCGAGGCCATGCCTACAACTATCACGTTTAAGGACAACGCCACCGGTGATACCTATTCCGAGTCCTTCGATCCAGGTTCGTTTGGCATCTTTGTCTTTGCCGGAACACAGCCCCATACCGAGCTTGTACAGCATCTGGTGGATCTGGCGCCTGACGGCGGTATCGTTACCGACGACTCTATGGCCACTCGCACGCCGGGCTTGTTTGCTGCCGGCGATATCCGTTCCAAGCGTTTACGCCAGGTTGTGACCGCCGTTTCGGACGGAGCCATAGCGGCAACCAGCGCATACGCCTTCTTACGAGGATAAGTACGATAATATATCTTATGTAAGGTTGCTATCTATTTGCAAAGTGGTTGGACGGTGCGCCAATGTGCTGTCCAACCACTTTTACTTAGCGGCTATGTGGTATGCAAAACTAGATAATCTAGAATACAATATAGAAAACGAACGGAGGCCTCTTATGAACCACGTCAAACATGTTATCCCGATGTCCGATACATCGGTCAGCATTAAGCCGGAGGATATTCAGCCGACGGTGCTGCCGGATGCATTTATTCAGTCCGATATGGCGGGTAAACTCAATGCGTTGAGCCTGCCACGCTATGACCAGCTGCCCAACGTAACGCTCTATCGCGATCAGGTTATTGAATATGTTGCACTGTGGATGGAGCCGCTTTCGATTTGCGTAGAGCAGCCCGTTATTACGCCTTCGATGATCAATAACTACGTAAAGGTCGGCCTCGTTCCTGCTCCGGTTAAAAAGCAGTATGGCCGTGAGCAGATTGCGCGTCTCATCGCCATTTGTATCTTTAAGCAGGTGCTGCCCATCGCTGCGGTTCAGGCGCTCTTTAATATTCAGCGCTTGAGCTACGACGCTCCGACGGCCTTCGATTATGTAGTCGATCAACTTGAGGCATCGATTCGTGCGGCTTTTTCCCTTGAGCAGACTCCCGTGCCCGATACCGCACATCAGGTTACGCGCGAGTCATTGCTCGTACGCAGTGCGGTTTCGTCCTTTGTATCGAAGGCGTACCTGATGAGCTACCTCAAGTTCAATGGGTTTAATAGCTAGGCGACGTATAACGCGGGCGGGACAAAGAGCCATCAGTCACTTTGTCCCGCCCGCGTTTTTGCTTGGTTGAGCTTTATTGGCCCGAAGCCACGCCCATGCCGTAGCCGATGATGAGACCATGCATCTCGGCGTAATAGGAATCTAGGCCGTTGCAGGGCATGATGATAGTCTTGGAGCCCGGCCAGTGCTCCACAATGCGGTCGGCAAGCGCCTGAGCTCCAGCTTCGTTCTCAACGTGATCGATGATGACCTCGCCGCCCGTGAAACCCTCGGCCTCCATGGTGTCGACAATCTTGGTGAGCATCTTCTTTTCGCCACGCGTATGCCCAACGAGTTCAATTTCGCCCGCTTCGCTCGCCGTGCCCAAAATGCGGATGTTGAGCTTGTTGGCAATAACACCGGCCGCCTTAGGGATACGTCCGGCCTTCGCAAGGTTTTCGTAATTGCATAAACTAAAGAGGATCTTGCTGTTCTGCTCCAAGCTATCGAAGTAGGCGCAGGCTTCCTCAAAGGAGGCATCCGGTTTACTTGCAAGATAGCGATCAAACAGTAAGAAGATCAGGTCCATCTTGCCGCCTGCTGCGCGCGAATTAACCAGGTGAATCTTACGATTGGGCTCTTCGGCAAGCACCATGTCACGCGCAGTGGCCGCGGCATTGTAGCTTCCCGAGACGCCCTCGGAGATGGGCATGCAGATCGTCTTGTCGGCGAGCTTAAAGAGCTCAGCCCACTCCCCTACGCTTGGGCAGGAGCTCGATGATGCGCTGGATTCCGATTGAATGGCAACATTAAGCTCGTGAACATCGAGCGAGTGATCGTCGACAAATTCACGCTCCCCCACTCGGATCTTAAGGGGTGCAAATGCAAAGGTGGTATGAGGTGCGGTTGGTTGCCAATCGCGAAGATTGCAGCTCGAATCTGAGATGAGTGCCCAGCTCATTGAGGGTCCTTTCTAGTTGTTCCTCAACAATTATAGCTATCTTTTGGACAGATGCTGCGCATATCTAGTATTCAAAACTAGATTGTAGTTTACACACAAAATGGGCGGTCGAGATAAAACAATGGACCTCGCTCCCAAAGGATACGAGGTCCACTTTCGTTAGCTGAGTTAAAACACTTAATAGCGAACGAAAATATAATTGTTGTTCATGCCAGCGGCAACGGAGCTGATGATAACGCCCGTGCTGTAGTCGGAAGCATGGATCATCTGGCCGTTACCAATGTAGATGCCGGTGTGGTAAGAGTTAACAACGACGTCGCCCGGCTGAGGATCAGAAACACGGGGCCAACCCATGAAGGTGCCGGTAGTGCCCAGGCGGCAGTAGCGACCGGTGAGGCAGTAGCTTACAAAGCCGGAGCAGTCAAAGCTGTTCGGGCCAATACCGCCCCAGGAATAAGCGCAACCAAGCTTGCTATAAGCGCGAGAGACAACGCTGCCGCCGTCAACGGACTGGCTCGGCGCGGAAGGGGCCGGTGCCGGGGCGGGCGTCGAGGGCTGCGGCGTGGGAGCAGGAGCGGGCGCGGGCGCAGGTGTGTTACCGCCGCCATTGTTGGTCGTACCGCCACTATTGTTGGTGTTCTCGGTCGTACCGGCGGTGTCGTTGCTCACCGTGGCCTTTTCGGCGGTGCTGGCATTTATGCCAGCCTGCAGCGCGGCGTTCGCCTCGGCCTCGGCAGCAAGCTCGGCTTGCAGCTGTGAATCCAGGGAGTTTACGACACTCTGGGCCTCAGCCTGCTGGGCGTTGAGTTCGTCGACCTTCTTCTGCGTCGCGGCGACGTTCTTCTCCTGCTCGGCCTGCTTATCGGTGAGCTGCTGCTTAAGGTCCTTGACCTCCTGAATGGTCTGGGCCTGCTTGTCGGAGACCTTGCCGTAGTAGAACAAACGGTTGAGCATATCGCCCAGATCGTCGACGCCCGTCAGAACCTGAAGGAGACTCAGACCGCCGGTCTTGTACTCACCGGCAACGTAGCTCGAAAGCTTTGCCTGGCCCTCGGCAATCTCTTGCTGCTTTTGCGTGATCTCGCCTGCAGTCTGATCAAGCTCCTGCGTCTGAGCGGAGAGTTCTTCATGAATTTGCTGGGTTTGCGTACCGATCTGCTCGAGTTTGGTACGAGCGGCGGCAAGATCGGACGCGGTATCGGCATAGGCAGGAGCCGCGAGGCCCAAGCCCAAAACACAAGCGAGGGTTGCCGTAGCTGCGCAGCGTGCCATGTTTTTGTGCGTGTTTGCTGTGCGCATGGAGCTTCCTTTCCGGTATCTAAGGGTAGCGGCTAGTCCACCGTTACCAGGCTAAAGAGCTCAACGTCCTCGTTAGAAGGCGTGAGCTTCTTGCGCGGATTAAGAAACGCAAGCTCAAGGATACAACCATAACCTACGAGCTTTGCGCCCATATCTCGCACCAGTTTACCTGTTGCCTCGACGGTTCCGCCCGTCGCGACCAAGTCGTCCAGAATCAACACGGTATCTTTAGAGCTGATGGCATCGACGTGAATCTCAATCGAATCGGTTCCATACTCGAGCTCGTATTCCTGGCTAACGGTCTTACGTGGCAGTTTTCCCGGTTTACGTGCAGGAACAAAGCCCGCGCCGAGTGCCACGGCAACAGGCACGCCTACCATAAAACCGCGAGCCTCGGGTCCTACAACCTTAGTGATGCCCATACCGGAGAAATGCTCCGCTAGCGCGTCGACCATGGCTTTAAGTGCTTCGGGATTGCTAAAGAGCGGCGTGATGTCCTTAAAGACGACTCCGGGCTCGGGATAGTCGGGGATGTCGACGATGTGAGATTCGAAGTCGTACATGGTGTGACCTTTCATGGGAGGCTGGTTTGTAGAAGCATTTATTTGTCCGCGCTGGCGGTGCCGGTGTGCGAGGGGGCGACAACCTTAAGCGGCTGCACGAGGGATTCCTCGCGCACGGGGACCGCGGAGGCAGATGCCTCTTCGCTTTTGGCCTTGGTTGATTCGGAGCGTGCGATCTCCTCATCGAGGGCATCGATATCGGCGTCCTCGACTACGGCGTTGAGTGACTCAAATACGCGGTTCTTGAGCAGCGCAGTATGCACGCCCTCGGTGAGGTCATGTAACTTCTTAAACGCGCGTTCGAGCTTGGCATCACGTTCGTCATCTGAGGTGTCCATGCCAAGCATACTCACGAGCACTTGCTCGAACATCGAAGACTCGCGGTTGGCGGATGATACGTACTGACGAAGGTTTCGCGGCTCGATATGAAAGCGTGACAGCTCAGAACAGTAGCGGATAATCGGAAAATCGCGCCCGTCGACGAGCTCACGGTTCTGCGGACTCTTGATAATGCGAATAAGGTCGTTTTCGGCCAAGGAGCGAATAAACGAGATCTCGACGCCCAACATATCCGGAATCGTCTCGATGGGGTGCAGCTTTTGCTTGGTTTCCTTTGGTTCCGTCTTGAGCGGAACGTCGGACAGCAGACCCACCTCGTAGGCAAGCGTGGAGAGATCTGTAGCGTTTTCCAGGCGTTGCTTGATCACGTTGAGCGGCATGTAGCGAGTCTTCTGCAGGTGCAGAATGACCTCTAGACGGTCAACGTCCTCCTTGGAGTATTGGCGATACCCCTTAGGCGTACGATGAGGGGTGATGAGCCCCTCATCTTCTAGAAATCTAATTTTTGAGTTCGAAAGATCGGGGTATGCGCCTCGAAGTAAATTGACGACCTGGCCGATACTCAGATAGTTGCGTTCGGCCATGCCTTACTCACCGGTTTCGATGCGCTCCGGCGTGCTCTCGTGGTAGATGAGCGTAAACGTACCGATCTGGACGGAAGATCCGTCGTGCAGCGGGGCGGCATTGACGATAGCGCCGTCAACCCACGTGCCGTTGAGCGAGCCTAAGTCCTCGATGCGAGCAGCCAGACCCTCGCGAATAATGCGTGCGTGGCTACGCGATACGGTCATGTCATTGAGGAAAATGCCGTTTGCCGGATCGCGGCCAATGGTGGTCACATCGTCCTCGAGTTCAAAGGCAGCACCGGTCTGCGGCCCCTTGACAATAGACAGAACGGGGGCAGTGATGCGAACGTTCGCCATAAGATCGGGAACGGTAACGTCGCTCGAAGGCACACGGAAGACGCAGGTTGCGTCGGCAGTCTTATCGTTTTGAGGCATATTGTTAACCATGTTGTCCATGACAACCCCTAACTTAACGCGGACATGCCGCAAAGAATGAACTGTACGTAATAATACCCCAATGGCTTAGTCTTCGATTTCGGGGTTAAGAAAGTCGACGTCTTCGTCCTCTGGATGCGCAACAGCCTGTTTAATGGCCGCTCCACCCTTAATGGAATAGATGACAGCGGTGAGCATGGAGAAGATGACGCCGCCATACACAAAGAAGATGCCGAGCGGTACCGAGCTGCCGTTGAGGCCCGGGAAGGCCGTGAACGTGGCGGGCAGCAGATGCCAGCCATCCACGGTGGGAAAGCCCAGCAGCATGAGCGAGAAGCCGGTCATGAGCAGCGCCGTGGCAATCTTGCCGGGAAACACTACGTCGATGGGGCGGCGATGGTAGTGGCGCACGATGAGCGTGCCGATGCCCAGGTAGATATCGCGCCCAATGATGAGCACGCAGACCCAGATGGGAAGCTCGCCGCGAACCACGAGACCTAAAACGCCTGTAAATAGCAGCGCACGGTCGCAGATGGGATCCATAACCTTGCCAAGCCACGAGACCGTTTTAGTCATGCGGGCAATCTGACCGTCCATCCAGTCGGTGGAGGCCGCGATGGCATAGATGACAATGGCGACGACACGGTTGTTGTCCGTCACAAACAGGTACAGGAAGACCAGCGTGAGGACCAGGCGCGTGAAGGTAATGAAATTGGAGATCGTGAAAATCTTATTCGACGGGTAATCGGAGGTGCCGATAAGCTCCTTTTTGATCTTCTTTTTGATGCCCACAGGACTCCCCCGCTGGTAAACGACAAAACTCTCGATACTATACCCGTTCTGGCGATGTCTATCCAGCGCGAGCATAGAGAGTCCAGACATGTGGAGGACGCTGCTGGGTGCCACGAGGACTCTCGCGCCGTTGCTTTAACAAAAAACTCTCACAGGAAGTAGCCGCGAGGGCTATGTTGGTAGTTGCAGCTACAGTTATTGTTGAGGGTGAGCAGCGCGTCGCGCACGCCGTAGAGGTAGCCGCTGATGAGCGCCCAGCGCACGCGCTCGTCGAGCACCGGCGCAGAATAGCGATGCATCCCTTTGTACATGGGCACACAAGTGGATACAGCAAAGGCGACCGGAGGTCGCAATGCCCTCCTGGTGAATAGCTACCAAGGTGGGTAAAACCACATCGAACGCCGCTCACGCCAGGGCGGCGTTCACCTTTTGGTTCCACCCGCCAGCACCTCCCCTCTTGATACTGCAAGGGTTTCATTGTGGTGATAGACCGACACCGTTCATCGTTGTTTCGGGCTCGTTCGCAAAGTCGTGAACGCACTCCCCTCTTGTTCAGCGCATAATGGCGCACCGTATGCGGCTGAGCGGCCGCACGCTAAAGGAGAGGTGCCCGCATGGGCATCGAGAGAGAGGATGCAGTATGAACCTGAGGGAAAAGTACGGTGAGTGGGGCCTGATCCTGGGCGCGACCGAGGGCGTCGGCAAGGCGTTCTGCGAGAAGATCGCCGCCGGCGGCATGAATGTCGTCATGGTCGGCCGTCGCGAGGAGAAGCTGAACGTGCTCGCCGGCGAGATCCGTGAGACCTACGGCGTGGAGACCAAGGTCGTGCGCGCCGACTTTAGCCAGCCCGACGCTGCCGAGACCGTCTTCGCCGCGACCGAGGGCCTGGACATGGGCTTCATGAGCTACGTGGCCTGCCTGCACAGCTTCGGCAAGATCCAGGACACTCCCTGGGAGAAGCACGAGGCCATGATCAACGTCAACGTCGTGACCTTCCTCAAGTGCTTCCACCACTACATGCGGATCTTTGCCGCCCAGGACCGCGGCGCCGTGATCAACGTCTCGTCGATGACCGGCATCAGCTCCAGCCCCTGGAACGGCCAGTACGGCGCGGGCAAGGCCTTCATCCTCAAGATGACCGAGGCCGTGGCCTGCGAGTGCGAGGGCACCGGTGTCGACGTCGAGGTCATCACCCTCGGCACCACCCTAACCCCCAGCCTGCTGTCCAACCTCCCCGGCGGCCCGCAGGGCGAGGCCGTCATGAAGATCGCCCTCACCCCCGAGGAGTGCGTCGACGAGGCCTTTGAGAAGCTGGGTAAGGAGCTCTCCGTCATCGCCGGCCAGCGCAACAAGGACTCCGTCCACGACTGGAAGGCCAACCACACCGAGGACGAGTACATCCGCTACATGGGCTCGTTCTACCGCGACTAGCAGCTGCCGCGGCGCGTGCGCGAGGGCGCGTGCGGGTTCGCAGGTAGAGATGCGAGTGCGAGGGTTTCTTTGCGGGGGCGTGCGGATGCGGCGCCCGCAAAGAAACCCTCTTTTCATGGGTGGGCGCGACGGCACCTCGGCGCTCACCGTCTAGGGCGACCTGCCCGGCTCCCCCGCGATCTCCCTGCACGGGACCCTGCGCTCCGGCATCCTCTGGACCGTGTCCCGCTCGTGCCTAGTGGGCCGGCCGATCCGGCCCTCAGGGTATCGGATTCCCGCATTCATCCGTACATGTTCGTGTGAATGCGGGAGGTGTTCGGATGAGGTTGATATTCAAGGTGTAGACCGTTTTCTTGGTACTCCTCAAATGCGGCAGGGTTTTTCGAGTTTGTAGATGCTAATATAACCCTGCTCTCGAAAGAGGGCTCAGTCCCGGCTGGTAAACCTGACGTTTGGCGTGGTGTGCGTGACACGCATAGCGGGCATGGCCGCGATAGAATTTTCCATGCGGAGGGGCTCGACCCCATAGCGCCCCGAGGGTTTCGGGGAGGGCGAACTGGCAGGCAGGGAACCGGGATACAGGCTGTCCGGAAGGAGGGGTGTAATGCCTCTTCTTCTTTTTTGCCACATCAATCTTCTGGCTTGATAGGTTTTTCGTGCGTGTGATTGGGTTGCGGAAGGGATTGGCATGAGAGTTGCGGAAATTGCGGAAAGGGTCGGTTGCGATCCTGAGTCTGCGTATGCGAAATTCGCCGACACACGTGAAGGCACACGCTTTCACAACATGCAGTGGCCCACTTTCGTCACTGACGAAAACTATCGCTCGTTTTGCAAGGCGCTGGCAGATTATGCCAACTCAGAGGAAGGCCCCCAAAGCAACGGCCGCCATGAATTGTTCCTGAGCGTGCACGAGCTGTTCGAAAAGGGCAACGAGATTGGCGGCGCCCCAAAAAAGCGCCACTACAACTTGGACAAATCGTTCATAGGCACGGACGAGGCAAATCTCATGCTGCTCAAAGCGGCGCATAAGGGAATGACCCAGCAAGCGATCGCCGCGTACCTGGGCTGCTCGCGCACGGCGGTGCAAAAACGCCTGAGCGCCCTGGCAGGCGGCGTGCGTTTTGGCGACTCCTACATCAAGGCCGAGCCGACAAGCCGCGGCGGCCTGAAGTCGACGGCTCACCCGATCTTCCTGCCGCTGCGATTGCATGAGGTGTACCTGATGCTGTCGGCATTAGGCGAGTTTCGAGCGGAACGGTCAGGCGGGGACCCAGAGCGCGTCTTGGCCGATGATCTCGCTGGCAGAATCTATTCCCAGCTGAGCGACTACGCAAAGGGCGGGATCGACAGGGCATTGACTGAACGAGGGATTCGCCGCGGTGGGCAAAGGCCCGACTTCGACTCAAGCAAGGGCGTGGACGATTCGGATCGTATCGTTATGTATGAGAAGATGGGTCTCAATCTTGAAGTCGTGCTTGTAAATGGAGATAAGCTCGACGGCCGCTACGCGCGCCACGCCGATCTTCAGAAATGCGTAAACGCCGCCGAAATAAGCAAAGACGGCAGCTATATCGTGTTTAAACTTTTGGATGGCAGATACTGGGCGGTCGACGATTCTCAAGTAGTGAGCGTAGCAGCCGCACCCGGGGATTAGGTTGCGGCCAAGTCCCTCGTCCGCCCTCCCAGGCGGTACCGCTGCGGCCGATTTCATGTTTGCTTACAGGCGAAACAGCCGCCCTTGCGTTTTTCTAAACGCAACCTCTTCGTGCGCTCGTAAAAAATCGAATCGATAAAAACTGGCAACAACCCTTCTGAACGGGTATCCTTTCGCAGGATGCGCCTCGAACAGCACTTTCTGCCTGCGCGATTTCGTGCATGGCCGTCCTTTTCGTTCTATTTCTTAAAATGACAATCTCAGGTTTTCACGCCTTTTCGGCTTCAGACTGTATGCTGCAATCAGCTCGAGCGACCGAAGCCCATCACAACACCGAAAGGCGTGAACCATGAAGTACAACGAGAAGCGCAACAACGCCTCAGCCCGTCACCCCGAGACTGCACCCTCGATCATCAACTTCGCGTACGGTAGCAACCTTGATATCCATCAAGTTGAAACCCGCTGCCCCGGCGCGGTGCTGCTGGGCAAAGCGACCCTGAACGGCTATGAACTGGCGTTCGACACCGCCGGATACCTCACCATCACCAAGCGCGAGGGGTCGCATGTGCAAGGCGCGCTGTGGGCGCTCGATAGCTCTCACGTGGCGTCTCTCGACCGCTACGAAGGCATTGCATCTGGTTGTTACCGCAAGGAAACGGTGACCGTTGGGCGCGAAGGCGATGTGGTTCCCGCAACCCTTGAGGCGATGGTCTACATCTCTGAGCGCACCCCGCTGCGCAGGTACACCGAAAAGTACGATTACATCGACCGCGTGGTCGAAGCCGGCCGCGTGATGCAGCTTGATGAGGCAACCTTGGCGCAGATGTCCGACATGCGCGCCGACAGCCTGGACCGCTTGCGCGCGCAAGAAGAGTCGGCGGCGTATGGCGCAGCCAAGATCGACCTCCCCGCTGCACGCGAATACGCCGACTTCGTGTGCGGTGAAGGTCACCAGATCGCCGATTGCACATGCCGTTACACCGGTTACTACGCACGCCGTTTCCCCCGTGGCCTTCAGCAGCATGGACGCATCCTGCGCTCTAAGCGCTACCAGGTGATGGAAGCGAGTGAGGCCACCTTCTGCGGGTCTCACCGCATCTACTTGTCAATCAAGACCCCAGGCGAGTTCGGTTACAAGATCGACGTCCCCGAAGGGTTCCGCGCGGTGCGCAGCAGCGACCCCGCGCTGCGGGCAGACCTTAGCTACTCCCTTACGCTGGATGAGTTCGAAAGGCAGCGCAAAGCCCTGCTGCGCACCCTGCTCGACTGGTGCAACAGCCTGCCTGAGTTTGACGTGCACAACTTTAATCGCCCCTCTGGCCCGGCGTTCGACGCGCGCGAACACTCCGCCGACACCCGCGAGTATGCGGAAACCCCGTACTTCGCATATGGCTTTGACATCAGCCATGACCGCATTGCCAAAAAGCTCGAGGGCGGTCACCATGTTTATGCAACCAAGGCGAAGCTCTATGGCTACACGCTGGCGTGCGACGCGAAGGGCCGTCCCACCATCATGCGCATGGAAGGATCGTTTGTGGAAGGCGTGCTGTGGCATGGTCTCACGCGGGGCGAGGTCCAGACGCTGGACAAAGCGAATGGCGTGCAGTACGGCACCTATGCAAAAGCCGGCGTCACGGTGAAGATTGAGGGCGAACCCGCTGCGAGGGAAAAGAACGCATTCGTGTACATCTCTCGGCGAACCCCGCTTTCTGCAGTTACGAAAGACATCGAAGCGTTTGGCGCGATGCGCGACGAAGCCATCGCCCTGAAAATGGAGCGCACCACCGTGGCTCGCATCGACGCAATTCTGCGCGCAAGCGGCTGCCCCTGCGTGCAGCCCGAAGCCCCTGCGGCAGAAATCGCAGCCCTGGGAATCAGGGAGCTCACGCCCGAGCAAACCATGAAGTGCATGCTGTTCGTGTGCCCGAAGTGCTTTAAGCCCTTGGGCGAATGCGAATGCGGCAAGCGCCCTGATCACCTGGTAGCGATCGACCACGAGCTGCAGCCCCATGTGCGCATACTGAACGATAAGGGTTATAAAACGCAGTTCTGCTGTGCCGGGCATGCAGACAGCGGTTGCCACGGTTACCTGAGCTTCGGACGCCGCTTCCGCGCACTAGAAGAGATATGCGGCGGTCAGCTGCCCAACGAGTCTCTTACGGAGGCGCCGCAACGCATTCGCAGCACGCGCCATGTAGCGCTGAACCTGCCCGGCGCCCCCGAAAGCTATGACGTGTTCCTGGACAACAGGGGTTACGTCATACGCTTTGAGCCGCGCCGCGGTGTGAGGCGTGAACAGTTCGTGCAAGACAAGCCCGCTATGTTGAGCGCATTGCTGCAGTGGTGCGAGTCCCTCCCGCAGCGCGAATAGCCTGCAAGCCGTCTGAACTGGTAAGAATCGCCAAGCGCGTGGGTCGATGTTCGAATCCTGACCCGCGACTTCCGAGCCCCCTTCTAGTCCCAAGCCCCGATCCTAAAGCCCTCAGCCCTGCCCCTCAATGCGCCCTTGAGCGTGCGCATGCGGCGTCTATGAAGTTCCTCCAGCGCTTCGGGGCGTTCTCGACGATGAAGTCGATGACGGTGGCGAGCTCGCCCTAGTCGAGCCCGCGCCGACGCACTCTCTTGAGGTCGCACGAGAATGACGGCGCGAACGCCGCCCTGAGCCGCACGCTCATGCCGTCGCCTAGGACTTCGCCGGCATGGCGGCCCAGATGGCGGACTCTGGGGCGATTACGCCGCAGGTGCCCGCAGCGATGGCCGGTGGCACCGTAGCGGTGTCGGCTTAATACCCGCGGCGTTAGCTTTTTGGAGCGCAGTGCCTTGTTTCGGCAGGCACGGAAGCCTTCCTCTCGCTGCCGAAAGAAATCGAAAAAGTATCGCGGCCCTTGGGCGGTGTCGGTGTTCCGTGCGAACGTGCGGGGAATTAGTGAAGCAGGGCGGGACAGTTGGCTTGGATGTCGTAGCCGCAGTAGCTAGGCACAGGTAGGTGATTTTCGCGTATGTAGAAAAATTTAGGCTAGATAGACTACAAATGTGGTATCAAAACGAATCAGTGAATTCAACAAATATGGAAAGAAAGTGAAGGGGGGATCCATTAAAACCGAGATTCTACAAAAGTGCAGGTAGAAGGGCGTGTCTTTATTGGCTAAAAAACAGCCGGTGATTCTCCGGTGATTCCCTGATGATTCCTGATAAAAAAAGGTCAGGCACTAGGTGCCTGACCTGCAAACTTCTGGTCGGGACGACTGGATTCGAACCAGCGACCCCTTGACCCCCAGTCAAGTGCGCTACCAAGCTGCGCCACGTCCCGAAGCTTATGTTTGTTGCTCTGCTCTCGCTCGCAACAGGGAGTATAGTAACCCGAAACTTTGTCCTTGTGCAAGAACTTTTTTACAAATTTTGAAGCAAGTCTAAAATTGTATCTGCGAGCTGGGGTTTTGTTAGTACGGGAAGTTCTTGCGTGCCCGCTGTACTCACTATCCAGGCCTTGTTGGTATCGGTCCCAAAGCCCGAATCGGCGCGCGAGACATCGTTGGCGATAATGGCATCGCAACCCTTGCGCACGAGTTTGCGCTGCGCGTACTCCACGACGTTATCGGTCTCGGCCGCAAAGCCGATTACACGGCGATCGCCCTTTTGGCGTGAGAGCTCGGCCAGGATGTCAACGGTCTCGACGAGCTCAATTCGATCCAGGCGCTCGTTGGCCTTTTTGAGTTTATGGTCCGCCGGGGCCGCAGGCGTGTAGTCGGCGACGGCGGCGGCACAAATGGCCGCGTCGGCCGTCTGGAAGGCGCTCAGCGCCGCCTGCAGCATCTCTGCGGCGGTCTGCACGCGCACGCACTCCACGCCGCGGGGAACGTCGAGCGATGTCGGCCCCAGCACGAGCGTGACGGCGGCACCGCGGCGAGCGGCCTCCCCCGCCAGGGCGATGCCCATCTTGCCCGATGAACGGTTGCCAATGAAGCGCACGGGGTCGATCGGCTCGTGCGTGGGGCCGGCGGTGATCACGATGCGCTTGCCCACAAGGTCCTGAGGAGCGGGGTCGAGCAGCTTGCAGACGGCCTCGACGATGTCCTCGGGCTCGCTCATGCGTCCCGTGTCCACATCGCCGCAGGCAAGGTAGCCGCTGCCCGGACCCACAACGTGGACACCGCGCTCGCGCAGCGTGGTCATGTTGGCCTGCGTGGCCGGCGCCTTCCACATGCCATTGTTCATGGCCGGCGCAACCACGATAGGACGCGGCGTGGCAAGCAGCGTGGTGGAGATGAGGTCATCGGCGATGCCGTTGGCCATCTTGGCGATGATATTGGCCGTCGCGGGCGCCACGACCACCAAGTCGGGCTCCTGCGCCAGCGAGATATGGTGGATGGGGTCGGAGGGGTCGTCGAACAGACCCACAGCGACCGGCTCGCCCGTGAGCGCGCGAAAGGTGAGCGGACCCACAAACGCCGTGGCATGCTCGCTCATAACGACCTTGACGCGGGCGCCGCGCTTTTGCAGCAGGCGCACGATATTGCACGACTTATAGGCGGCGATCCCGCCGGTAATGCCCAGCAGGATCGTTTTTCCCTCAAGTTGCATTGAATTGTCGGGTGCCGTCGTCATTGTTAGGCTTCCTTGTTGGGGAGCACGAGCAAGCGGTGGCAGTACGGGCAGTGCGTAATCTCACTACCGTCGTGGTTGAGGTCGCTCATGGACGACGCCTGCAGCGCGGTGTGGCAGACCGTGGGGATGTTGCCCTTAATGGTCTCGACGGCCAGGCCGCGGAACTGCTTGAGCAGACGCTCGTAGTCGGTGAGCACGTCGGTCGGCAGCGTGGCGGCAAGCGCGGTGCGCTCCTTGGTGGCGGCATCAATCTGAGTCTGCAGGTCGGCGGCCTTGGCACGGGCAGCCTTGGTGTCGGCCTTCACGCCCTCCTCGAATTTGGCGATGATGGACTGCGCGCGAGCCTCACGGTCGAGCGCCTCCTTGTGGGCGACAACGACATCCTTGCGGGTGTGCTCAATCTTGTCCAGGCGCTTGGCCAGGGTGGCGAGCTCGTTTTCCAGATCCTGGACCTCGCGGTAGTCAGAGCCGTCGAAGTGGCGTTTCTTGGCGGCCTCGATGGCGTTGTTGGTCTGGATCTCGGTGGTGTTGAGATCGTCCAGCTCAATGTCGAGGTCCTTGCGCTGAGCATAGAGCTTGGTCATTTCGGACTTAAGCTTTACATAGGTTTTGCGCTTTGAGGCGAGCTCCTTGAGCTCCGGCATATTGGCAAGTTCGCTCTTGTTGCGGGCGAGCTCCAAATCGATCTGTTGCAGCTTGAGTAGCGTAGCGCCGGCGCTCATAAGTTCTCTCCTTTTGTCACAGTCCACCATTGGCAAGGGTTCAGTATTTTAATCGCATGACGGGGGTCGACCCCGGCGTCAACCGCAGAGTTCATCAAGATATCCACGAACGGCTCTTCGGAGCGGTCGTGGCCGAGCAAGATCACGCTCAGCCCGCGCAAGGCAAGATCTTGCGCCACGTGATAGCCTGCCTCGCCCGTCACGATGACATCCGCACCGGCGGCGATGGCAAGCTCGCCAAAGTCGCCGAGGGAGCCGCCCAGAATGGCGACGGTGCGGCACGGGCGCTCGGCATCGCCCCATACGCGTGGGTCGCTGCCAAAGGCCGTGGCAGCACGGGCGGCAAGATCGCGCAGCGTGCATGGGTCGTTGAGTGTTGCAAGCGCGCCCAGGCCGCAGGCCTCGGGGTCGTCCACGTGCTCCAACGAGCTTGCAGGCGCCGCGTCCAACAGCTTACTTAGGCAGGCACGCGCCTCGTGCGAGCGGTCCAGGTTGGTGTGGAGCGAGATAATGCTCACCCCGCAGCGGGCCGCCTCGTAGAGCGCCGCGCTGCTTTGGGGGCGCGTTGCGCTGGGCGGGCAAAACGACTCGGGCGCCTTGATGTAGACGGGATGATGCGTGAGCAACACGTTGGCTCCGGCTTCCAAGGCGCGCTGCACGTTGTCCCTGGTAGCGTCAAGCGCGCAGGCAACGCCGCGGATCTCGTCGTCGGGGTCGCCAACGGATAAGCCTACGTGGTCCCAGGGCTCGGCGTCCGTCTTGGGATAGTGTGCCAGCAGGGCGCGCTCGAGCTCGGCGACGATCATGCGGCACCTACGATCGAGAGCAGCGTCTGGGCAAAGTTGTCCAGATCGGCCGGATTCACGCGGTCATCGAAGGAGATGCGCAGTGCGCCCAGCGCCTGCTCGCGACCAATGCCCATGGCGCTCAGCACGTGGCTCGGGTCCATGCTGCCGCTCGAGCAAGCCGATCCGGCCGAAACCTCAAAACCGGCGGCGTCGAGTTTGATGATGAGCTCCTCGGAGTCCATGCCGTCAATATAGATCGAAACCATGCCGGGCAGACGGTCGGCCTGCGTGTAGTCGCCCATGGTAGCGTGAATGCGCGGATGGGCCGTGAGCGTGGCGTAGAGCTTGTCGGAAAGGGCTTGCAGCTTCTCGCGCTCCTGAGCCACATGGGGCGCCAGAGACGAGGCGGCAGCGGCAAAGGCCAGCTGCGTGCGCAGGTCCTGCGTGCCGGCACGACGTCCGGCCTCCTGTCCTCCGCCAAAGATGCGGGGGCGCAGCGGCGTGCGGGTCTTAACGTAGAGCGCGCCGGATGCCACAGGACCGCCAATCTTGTGTGCTGCAACGGTCATGGCATCGACGCCCAGCTCGGTCACATCGAGCGGAATATGCAGATAGCCCTGGATGGCATCGGTGTGGAACAGGGCGCCCGCGGTGTGCGCAGCCGCGGCAAGCTCGCGAATAGGCTGTACCACACCGGTCTCGTTGTTGGCGGCCATGATGCTCACGAGCGCCACGTCGTCGCCTAGCAGCTCGACAAGCGTGGCAGGCTCGATGTAGCCCGCACGGCAGGGCTGCACCAGGTCGACGGTAAAGCCGGCGGCACGCAGCAGCGGCAGGTTGTCCAGGATCGAATCATGCTCGATCGCAGACACGATCACGCGCTCGCGCTTTCGATCGCGCTGACGGGCGCCCTCGGCAAGTCCGAGGAGCGCCAGCTGGTTGGCCTCGGTACCGCCGTTGGTTAGGACAATCTCGGACGGGCGAACGCGCGCGCCAAAGCTGCGGGCGATCTCGCGGCGTGCAACCTCCAGACGTGCGGCAGCCTTGCGACCGAGCGAGTGCAGCGAGTTGGGGTTGACGCCGGCAAGCTCGCTTTCGTCGTACTCGCGCTGCGCAAGGAGCGCCTCGGCGCGCATGGGCGTCGAGGCGGCATAGTCAAGATTCACGGGTATGCGGTTTTGACCTGCGGTCATAAGGGTTTATGCCTCCTGTGCGGCCTCGTTGCCCAGCTTCTGCAGCAGCGCAACCTCGGCGGCGGGATCTTCGGACTTAAATACGGCGGAGCCGGCCACGAGCACGTTGGCACCGGCGTTGACGACCTCGGCGATGTTTTTGGAAGAGATGCCGCCGTCGACCTCGATCATGGGCGACACACCGTGGCGCTCGCACATGGCCTTGAGCTCGTGGAGCTTATGCAGCGTGCCAGGGATAAAGCTCTGGCCGCCAAAGCCGGGGTTCACGCTCATGAGCAGCACGATGTCGACGACCTCGATGATGCTCTCGAGCACGCAGACGGGCGTGGCGGGGTTGAGCACCACGCCGGCCTTGACGCCGCGCTGCTGCAGATGCGTGAGCGTGCGGTGCAGGTGCGTGGAGGCCTCGTAGTGCACGGTGATCATATCGGCGCCGGCGTCGGCATACCAATCGACGGTCTCGTCGGGGTTCGACACCATCAGGTGCGCGTCGACCGGCACCTTGGTGGAGCGCTTGACGGCCTTGAGGATTTCGACGCCAAAGGTGAGGTTGCCGGTAAAGTGACCGTCCATGACGTCGAAGTGCACATAGTCGGCGCCGGCGATCTTGTCGAGCTCGCCCTTGAGGTTGGCCATGTCAGCCGAAAGGACGGACGGAGCGATTTTGATGGAACCCATGGTAGTAGCCTTTCTGCGCTAGTCGGTGAGTCCGTAGAACTCTTGAGAGGGGACGCGGTCGGTAAGGATCTCGAGCGCCCTATCCAAAGTAACACCGTTGTAGAGCGTTTGCTCCACGGCAAAGGTGAGCGGAATGTCTACGCCCAGCGAACGGGCGAGCTCGCTCACGCTGCGGGCGGCGACGGCGCCCTCGACCACCATATGCGTGCGCGCCTGGTACTCGTCGAGCGATACGCCGTGGGCAAACTCGTAGCCGAAGGTGCGGTTGCGCGAATGCTCGGAGGTGCAGGTGGCAATAAGGTCACCCATGCCGGCAAGACCCATACAGGTCATGGCCTGGCCGCCGCGGGCGTGCACCAGTCGGCTGATCTCGGCCAGGCCGCGCGTCATGATAAGGGCGAGCGTGTTGTCGCCCGCGCCGGTACCGGCGGAGATGCCGCACACGATGGCGATGACGTTTTTCATGGCGCCGCAAACCTCGACGCCGGTCATGTCCTGCGACAGGTAGATGCGGAAGGCCGTGGATAGGAGCAGGTCCTTAAAGGTCTCCCCTACCTGCGAGTCTTTGCTGGCGATGACGGCGGCGGAAAGTCCGCCGCGGCATATCTCCTCGGCATGGTTGGGGCCCGAGAGCGCCGCCACACGCGCCTCGTTGCCGATCTCGCTGGCGATGACCTCGCTCATGAGCATGCCGGACTCGGGCTCGATGCCCTTGGTAAGGCACAGAACCGGCGTCTCGTCCGCGATGAACGGCGCCGCCTGGTGGCAGACGTCGCGCAGGTGCATGGAGGGCACGGCAAAGATGATCGCATCGGCACCGTCGAGCGCCCGCGACAGGTCCGTGGTGGCGACGACATTGCCGGGCAGCTCGTAATCCACCAGATACCGGGGGTTTAGGTGCTCGCCGTTAATGCCGGCGGCCGTCTGCTCACTATGGGCCCACATGGTCACGCGCTCGGCTCGCGCGGCGGCAAGGCCGGCGACGGCGGTTCCCCAGGAGCCGGAGCCAATCAGCGCAACATTCATGACTCTCTCCTACTTATCGTCGGGCTCGGTGACGCGCTTGGTAAACGAGAGCTTGGATTCCTTACCCGTCATGAGCTTTTTGATATTCGAGCGATGGGCCCACACCACGGTGATGCCGATCATCGCCATACAAAACTTGAGGCCCAGGCTGCTGTACGGAAAGACCGCGCAGGCGGCGATGGGAAGACCGATGGCCGCGGCAAGCGAGCCCACCGACACATACTTGGTGATGGCAACGGCCACGATAAACATGCCCAGCAGCGAAAGTCCGATGGGCCAGTACCAGGCGAGTATGACGCCCAGCCCCACGGCAATGCCCTTGCCGCCACGGAAGTTGAGGTAAGGCGAGAAGATGTGTCCCCACACGGCAGCCAGGCAAATGACGCCGAGCATCCAGTCGCCGGCGGCACCGGGAGCCATGATGCTCACCGGGAAGCCATAGCCCACGCTCGCGATGAGCGGACGCGCGATAAGGACGCAGATGGCGCCCTTCAAGCAGTCGAGCAGCAGCGTGAGCGCGGCGACCTTGGGGCCGGCTACGCGCAGGGCGTTGGTGGTGCCGATGTTGCCGGAGCCCGCCTTGCGAATATCCGTGTGGTTGAACACACGGCCCAGGATCAGGCCAAACGGAATCGCTCCGATAAAGAACGAGACCACGGCGCAGATGGCGGTCAGCAGAATCGGATTATGCATCCTTTTGCTCCTTCTTCCTAAAGAAGAGTCGAATGGGCGTGCCGGAAAAATCGAAGGTCGAGCGCATGCGGTTCTCCACATAGCGCTGGTAGGTGTCGTTGACCAGGTCGCTGTGGTTGACGAAGAACGTAAACGTCGGCGGGTTGACGCCCGTCTGGGTCACGTAGTGCATGCGCAGGCGACGCTTGCCGTCCACCACGGTGTGGCCAAACTCGCGCAGGTCGGTGAGGAAGGTGTTGAGGCGCGAGGTGGTGATCTTTTGCGAGCGCGTCTTCTCGGCGGCGTCGACCATCGCCCAGATCTTCTCGACGCTACGGCCGGTCAGGGCCGAGATGCGCAGGTACTGGGCCCAGGGAGCCATGACGCCCAGACGGCGGTCGACGGTCTCCATGCAGGCCTCGCGCTTGCGGTCGTCGTCGAGCAGATCCCACTTGTTGAGCAGTACGACGATGGCGCAGCCGCGTTCGATGGCCAAGCCCATGACCTTCTGGTCCTGCTCGGTAACGCCCACGGAGGCGTCGACGACGAGCAGTGCCACGTCAGCACGGTCGATGGCGCGCAGGCCGCGGACCATGGAGTAGTACTCGATGTTCTCGTACACGGTGCTCTTCTTGCGAATACCCGCGGTGTCGACCATGCGGTAGTGCTTGCCGTTGCGCTCCACGACGGTGTCGATGGCGTCGCGCGTCGTGCCGGCGATGTTGGACACGATAGAGCGGTCGGCACCCAGGATGCGGTTGAACAGCGAGGACTTACCGGCGTTGGGGCGGCCGATGATGGCGACGTTCAGCGCGTCGGGGAACTCGTCGGCGACCTCGTCCTCCTCCTCGGGCAACAGGGCAACGATGTCGTCGAGCAGGTCGCCCGTGCCGTGGCCGTGCAGGGCCGAGAGCGGCGTTGGCTCGCCGATGCCGAGTGAATAAAACTCCCAGATGCTGTCGTTTTCGCGATCGGGGTTGTCGAGCTTGTTCACCAGCAGAAAGACCGGCTTGTCGCAGCGCTTGAGCATGCGGGCGACCGACTCGTCCTCCTCGGTGACGCCGGTGCGGCCGTCGACCACAAACAGGATGACGGCGGCTTCCTCGGCGGCGGCGAGGGCCTGGTCGCGGATGGAGGTGGCAAAGACGTCATCGCTCTTGAGCGGCTCGATGCCACCCGTGTCGACGATGGTGAACTCGCGGCCGTTCCAATCGGCCGTGTGGTAGGAGCGGTCGCGCGTTACGCCGCGGGACTCATGGACGATGGCGTCCGAGGTTTGGGCCAGGCGGTTAACGAGCGTGGACTTGCCCACGTTGGGGCGTCCGACGACGGCGACGATAGGTTTCATCTGCACTCCTTTAATGGGTAGGGTCAGCGGAATTAGTAGAGCCTGCGGGCACAATGCCAAGGATATGCTCCAGGGTATCGAGCAGCTCATGCGGCATGGTCGACACCACATGAACCTCGGCGCCGCGAGCTTCAAGGCTTGCGAGTAAATCGTCACGATGATACTCGTCAAGCGTCATGCCGTCAGCGTTGAACATGAGCTTAGGCACAAAGAGCATAACCCCCGAGAGGTCCTGCGGCAGCTGCTCCAGAATGTCGCAGGCGACGATGAGGCCGGTCACATCCACGTTGCCGCCAAAGTAACGGTTTTCGATAGCGGTGACGGTGCCGGCAAGGCCCCGTGGCGACTCCACAAAGCGCGCCACGGTGTCGCGTGCGCTGGTGCCGGAGAGGCACAGGAGGCGCTGGCCACGGGCGGCGATTGCCTCGCGGACGCGGCGCAGACGCTCGGCATCGGCGGTGAGCACATCGTCAGTCTCGTCCAAATACGAGCGGATCATACCGATGCCGTCGTAATACTGCGGGTAGCCGTCGTAAAAATCGGCCTGGGGTGGCTCGATGCCGGCGTCCAGATAGAACTCGTCGCTCATCTGGAAGGTGTGGCGGCCAAAGCGCTTGTAGGCACGATCCTGGAAGGGACGGATCATGGCAATGGTTTCGCGCGCGAGCTCAGGTTTGTCGCTGTATGACCAGGTAAAGCGCCTCTGATGCTTGGTAAAGCCCAGTGGCACAATGCCCAGGCTCGTGATCTGCTCGTGCTCCTCGCAAAAGCGTAGGGTCTTTTGCAGCTCCTCGCCGTCGTTCATGCCGGGACACAGCACAATCTGCGCGTGGATCTCGATGCCGGCGGCCATGATGGCCTCGAGCACGTCCATGCCGCGCTGGGCGTTGCGGCCCATCATGCGGCGGCGGACGTCGGGGCTCACGGCGTGGACCGACACGTTCATGGGACTCATATTGCGATCGATAACGTTTTGTACGTCCTCGTCGGAAAGATTCGTGAGCGTGACAAAGTTGCCCTGCAAAAAGCTCAAGCGGTAGTCGTCATCGCGAATATACAGCGTTGAGCGGCCGCCCTTGGGCAGCATGGTCATAAAGCAGAACACGCAGGCGTTCACACAGGTACGCATGCCGTCAAAGATGGGGCCGTCGAACTCAAGGCCCCAGTCCTCGCCGGGAAAGCGATCAAGCTCGACGGGGGTGACGGTGCCGTCGCGCGGGTCGAGAACCTCAAGTTCGACGGTGTCCTCGTCGGCCTCCCAGAGCCACACGATCATATCGGTCAGCTGCTCGCCGTTGACCGTGAGCACGCGCATGCCCGGCTCGATACCCACATCCCATGCGGGCGATTCGGGACGCACGTTCTTTACGAGCGCGCCCTCACCCGGCTCGGGGTCGCGGCTGCGCCCGTAATCGGCCACCTCGGCGGCGTATGCGGGTACGGTCTGGTCCATGATTAGCGACAAAGCTCCTTGATGCGCGCAACGGCGCGTTCGATGTGTTCTTGCGGAGTTGAGGCTCCGGCGGTGATGCCGATGCGGCGCGCGTTGGCAAACCATGCGGCCTCAAGCTCGGATGCTTCCTCGATGTGATGGGTGTGCTCGCAGACATCGGCACAAATCTGCGCCAGGCGGCGCGTATTGCCCGAATTTTTGCCGCCCACGACGACCATGCAATCACAGCGGTTGGCAAGGGTTGCGGCCGCCTGCTGTCGCTCGCTCGTGGCAGCGCAGATGGTGTTGATCACGCGTAGTTCCTGCACACGCGGAGTGATGGAGGCCACGACCTCGGCCAGGTTCTGCGCGGTTTGGGTGGTCTGCACAACCAGGCCCACCTTGCCCTTGAGCGGCAGCGCGTCCGCATCGGCGGCGCAACTCACGACCTGCGCGTCATCGCCGGCGTGGCCCAGGATGCCCTCGACCTCGGGGTGGCCCGGCTCGCCCACGACGATCACACGGTAGCCCTCGCGCACCAGGCGCTCGGCCGCCACGTGGACCTTCTTGACGTAGGGGCAGGTGGCATCGACCACGGTAAGGCCGCGCTCGCGAGCGGCCTCGATTACCTGCGGCACCACGCCGTGCGCGCGAATGACCACGGTGCCCGATGCGGCGTCGTCCAGGGTGTCGGCCAGATCAACGCCTGCCTCGGCGAGCTCGCGCACCACGATGGGGTTATGGATGAGCGGACCCAGCGTGTGGACCTGAGCGCTCTCCCCTGCCTGCGGCGCGGCAGCCAGGGCCATATCGAGTGCACGCTGTACGCCGTAGCAGGTGCCGGCATGCGCTGCGATTTCGATGGTGGGGGCGGCGGCCTGGTCGGACGCGGTCGCGGCGGTATTCATGACGTTCTCGCCCATGGCTAGAACCTGCCGGGGTGCTCGGCGCACAGGTCGTCGCGCATGGCGTAGACGCGGCTCATGGCCTCGGACTCAAACCATGCCAGGCGCTCCTTGCGCTTGAGCTCGGCCGGTGCGTCGGAAAGCGAGACGGCCTTGCCGGCACGGATCCAGCACTTTTTGGGGCGCATGAGCTTTTTGCCCGCAGGCGTGATATCGGACCAGCCGCAGATGGCGAGCGGGTTGACGGGCGCCTTGCCCATCTGGGCGATAAGCGCAAAACCGCCGTGGACCTCGGGCTTAATCTCGCGCGAGCGGATGCGCGTGCCCTCGGGGAAGATCAGGACGTCCTCGCCGCGCTGCAGCGCATGCTGGGCGGCACGCAGGCACTTCATGTCGGCGGTGCCGCGCTCGACGGGAATGCCGCCCACGCGGCTAAAGGCCCAGCGCACGATCCTGCTCTTGGCAAACTCGGATTTAAAAATGGGGCGAATGCGGCGGCCGCCAAAGAATAGCGCCGTCTCTACAGCAAGGAGCTCGGCCATCGAGGTGTGGTTGCAGATGACCACGCTGCCGCGGCCTTCCTGGCGTTCAAACAGCAGGTCGCTGTCCTCTACCTTCCAACGCCACATGAGCTTGGAGAAGACCCACAGGATGCCCATGACCACGAAGACGGTGCCACGGATGAGCACGGGGAACTCGGCATAAGGCGCGTTGTAGTAATCCTCGGGCGTCTGCTTAAACAGGCGCATGAGCTACCTCCTTTGGTTGATGAGGTCCTCGATTATCGAGACGACCTCGTCGATGGTGTGGGCGGTGGAGTCGACGTGCACCGCGTCCTCGGCGGGCACGAGCGGCGCGACCTCACGGCTGCTGTCGAGCTTGTCGCGCTGCTTGAGGGCGTCGAGCGTCTCGTCGACCTCGGCCTCGAGCTGCTCTTCGGTGAGCGGCTGGGCATCGTTTTGGTGGCGCTGCAGCACGCGGCGACGGGCGCGCTCGCGCGGATCGGCGGTCAGAAAGACCTTGACCTGCGCGTTGGGGAACACGACGGTGCCGATGTCGCGGCCCTCGGCCACGATATCGCGGTCCTCGGCGGCGCGGCGCTGATGGATGAGCATGGCGGCGCGTACGCCCGGGTAGGCCGAGACCTTGGAGACGTTGGCGTCCACCTGCGGGGTGCGAATGGCAGCCGAGGCGTCCGCACCGTCGATGGTCAGGCGCGTGTCCTCGCCGGTGCCGTTGATAAAGCGGATCTCGATCTGCTCGGCAAGGTCGTCGATGGCAGCCTCGTCGTCCAGATCGATGCCGCGGTCGAGCGCGGCGAAGGTGACGGCGCGATACATGGCGCCCGTGTCGAGCTTGTTAAAGCCCAGCTGGCGGGCAATCTCCTTGGCGATGGTGGACTTGCCGGATCCGGCGGGGCCGTCGATGGCGACGATCATGCAATGCTTCCTTTCGGTGGTTGACGTGCTGGTATGGGACGCGGGCGCTGTGGCTTGGCGGACTGGCTAGCCCGTGTAGCGCTCGCGGTAGGTGTTGCGCTTGGGCGCGGAGCCGTGGCTGCCGTGGTGACGCGTGCGGCTCGCGGTGTTGGTCGCCGGCGCAGCGCCGCGCTTGGAGATGGCCTGCTTGGGCGGGATGCCGCCGGCCTTGAGGATCTGTACCTCGCGGTCGGTGAGCTCGCGCCACGAGCCCTTGGCCACGTCCTTGAGCTCCAGGCCGGCAAAGTTGCAGCGGTGCAGGCGGATCACCGGGTGGTGGATCTTGCTCAACATGCGCTTGACCTGGTTCTTACGCCCCTCGCGGATGATGACCTCCACGGCGGTGGTGCCAGGCTTCACACCCTGCGGAGCCACGGCCTCGGCCTCGCGCGCGGTAATGACGCGGCAGATCGCCGGCTGGCACAGGCCGTCGTCGAGCTCGATGCCGCGGCGCAGCGGTTCCAAGTCGCGATCGGTCAGATGGCCGTCCACGAGCGCCTGGTAGGTCTTGTAGACGTGCTTGCTGGGGTGCAGCAGGTCCTGCGACAGGTCGCCGTCGGTGGTAAAGAGCAAAAGGCCCGTGGTGTCGCGGTCCAGGCGACCCACCGGGAAGAGCCCCGGAAAGCGGTCGCGCGGGACAAGGTCGGCCACACAAGGGCGCTCCTGCGGATCGCTCATGGTGGTGAGATAGCCAGTCGGCTTGTAGAGCATCAGGTACACGGCGCCCTGGTTGAGCTTGACGGGCATGCCGTCAACCTCGATATGGTCGCGGTCCACATCGACCTTGGTGCCCAGTTCGGTCGCGACCTGGCCGTTGACAGTCACGCGGCCGGCGGTCATCAGGTCCTCCGAGCCGCGGCGGCTCGCCACGCCCGCGCGCGCCAAAAAGCGCTGCAGGCGCATGGTGTGCGGGTAGACGGGCTGGGGGTCGATCGCGGGCGCGCCCGTGGCACCGGCGGCGCGCGTCTCCCCTGCTTCGCTAGTCCTCGTCATGCGTATCCTCCGCAGCGTCGTCGGTGGCAAGTGTTTCCTCGCCACCGACTGCCTCGACATCCTCAACATCGGTATCCAGCAGCTCGCGCTCTTCGTCCAGGTCCTCGACCTGCTCCTCGAGCGTAGACTGAATGCTACGGCCGCTCAGGCGCTCGCGGATAAATTGACGCGACTGCTCGTCGGGGGCAAACTGCTCCAGATCGGGAAGGTCGCGGGTGGAGCGCAGACCGAACTTCTCCAAAAAGGCGTTGGTCGTGCCGTAAATGATGGCCTGACCGCGCTGGGGGTCGCGACCGAGCTCGCGCACCAGACCCTTGTCAACGAGCGACGCGATGACGCCGTCGGAGTTGACGCCGCGGATGCCCTTGACCACCTCGCGCGTGACGGGCTGGTGGTAGGCGATCACAGCAAGGGTCTCGAGCGCCGCCTGCGACAGCTTTTGCGTGTCCCAGCTCAGCACATAGGACTCGACCACATCGTGGTAGGCAGGATGCGTAAACAGGCGCCAGCCGCCGGCGACCTCGCGCAGCTGAAAGCCGCGATTGGCCTCCTCGTACTCAACTTTGAGCTCGGCCAAAAGCGACGCGCACTCGCCGGGGGCGATATCCAACGCATCTGCCAGCGCGGGCGCGCTCACCGGATCGCTCGAAACCAGCAACAGCGCCTCGAGGGCGCCTTTGAGGCTGTTTGCCTCTAGCGTAGAAAGGGTTGACATGGTTGCCGCTCCTATTCGGTGAGCTCGGGGCCCTCGCCGGGCACGTATGCCTCGGCGCCCTCGACGCGGTTGATGCGGA
Organism: Collinsella sp. LCP21S3_A3; assembly: GCF_052118905.1. Taxonomy (NCBI): domain Bacteria; kingdom Bacillati; phylum Actinomycetota; class Coriobacteriia; order Coriobacteriales; family Coriobacteriaceae; genus Collinsella; species Collinsella sp. LCP21S3_A3. The sequence goes on from NZ_JBQKGH010000004.1 coordinate 169,788, forward strand.
TGGTTCCAAAGATCTCGTCCTGGCTCAGGGTGAGCGAGCCTCGCTTGGCGAGTTCGAGCATGGCCAGGAAGGTGACGACGAGCTGCTCGGTGGTGGCGTCGCCATCCAGCAGCTCGCGGAAGGTGCAAGTTTGGTGCGCCATGGTAAAGCGGTCGACCGAGGCCACCGTCAGGTCGAGCGGCACGCGATGCGGCGCCACGTGCTCGGCCTCCAGCAGGAAGGTCTGGCGCTTGCCGTCCAGGTCGGCGCAGATGACGGCGAGGCCGCGCAGCGTGATACCGGCCAGGTAGTCGGGCATAAGGCCCAAGAACTCGGGGTCGGGGCCGGCCACGCGCGGATGCATGCGGCTTTCGGCCTGCATGCGCGCGCCAAGGGCCGCCGCCGCGCCCTTAAACTGCTTGTAGGCGATCAGGCGCTGGATCAGGACCTCGCGCAGGGCGTCGCCGTCGAGTGCGCTGAGTTCCTCGAGGTCTTCGTCAATCTCGTCATCGTCGTCGGCTTTGTGCGGGGCCTCCTGGGGCACCAGCGAGGCGGCCTTGATGTCCAAAAGGGTTGCCGCCACCAGCAGAAAGTCGCTCGCCACGTCCAGGTCCAGCGCCTCAATACGCTCGACCTCGGCCAGGTACTGCTCGGCCACCTCGCTGATAGAGATGGCGCCGATATCAACTTTTTGGCGGGTTACCAACTGCAGCAGCAGGTCGAACGGTCCGCTGTAGACCTGCGTCGACACGCGATACGACATCTTCGACCTCCTTTGACGGCGCCTTCGCGGCGCGGTTTGGGTGCATGTTGCGACCGTTTTGCACGGTCGACCTGTAAGTTTACCCTAGATGCCGGCGATTGCGAAGTTAAGCAGCTGCTCCGCCAGCGGATACACGGTAACGTCGAAATAGCGGCCGATCACGTCGATGCCGGTCCACATGGGCAGCAGATACAGCACGATGATGAGTATGGGCATGGCGTATTGCTGAAGTTGGTAGTAGTTGGCGAGTGCCTTGCCTTTGAGAAACGGCACGATGATCGACGAGCCGTCAAGCGGCGGGATCGGGATGAGGTTAAAGAACGCAAGCGACAGGTTGACCACGATAAAGGTGGCGCCGAAGTTCATGATTTGGGACGCTACGGCAAAGGACATGCTGGTGTAGAGGTTGCCGTATGCTGCGTGCATGATGGCGGCCGCAAGGCATGCCAGTGCGATGTTCGAGGCGGGGCCTGCCGCGCTCACCAAGACCTCGTCGCGCTTGGGATGCTTAAGGTTGTTGAGGTACACGGGCACCGGCTTGGCAAAGGCAAACACCGGGCCGCCGGCGGCGAGCATGAGCAGCGGCAGGAGGACGGTGCCAAACGGGTCAATATGGTTGAGCGGGTTGAGCGAGACGCGGCCGCGCGAACGGGCCGTTTTGTCGCCAAGCGCCCAGGCTGCGGCGGCGTGTGCGCTCTCGTGGATCACGATGCCCACGATGACGGCGACGGCACTGGCAAGCAGGTTCATGAGGTAGCTGCTGGACATGGCACTCCCCTAGCGGACGCGGCGCGAGGCGCGCGTGAGCAGGTAGTCGGCCACAAACAAAATGACGGCGACGATGGCGTAATCCAGGCGGAACACACCGCCAAAGGGCGATGTGATGACGCCGTAGCCGGCGATGGCGCTCGGCAGCGCGCGCGAAAGCTCAACGACAAAGCCCACAATCTGCAGCTTGGCGGTAAGGCCGCTAAAGCACAGCAGCACGGTCATCGCGCTCATAAAGATGCCGCAGATGCGACAAGCGATGGCGATGATGCTCATCGCCACGGCAGCGGCCTTACGAGAGTTCACGCGCGGTCTCCTCTTCGATTTGGGTGGAAAGCTCCAGCCATTCGTCCTCGAGCTTGGGCAGCTCTTGCTTAAGCCCGTTATATTCCCCCAGCGCGGCGTTGAACTTATCCTGATCGGCATAAAGCTCTTCGCTCGCCATCAATTCCATAAGCTCGTCATAGCGGGCGCGCTTTTTGTCGAGCTCGGCCTCGATCTTCTTGAGCTGGTTGCGCACGCCCTTGAGCTTTTTGTTGAGCGCGGCGCGGGCCTGGGCCTCGGCACGCTTTTGCTCCTTGGTCTTTTTGCCCTCGGCAGGCTTGGGGGCGGCGACGCTGGGCTGGGTGGAACTGGTCAGCTTGGTTGCTTTGGTCGTGGCCGGTGTGCTCTCCCCTGCCGCCTCGGCGGCGGCGCGGGCCGCGAGATCCTCGCGCTTGTAGAGGTAGTAGTCGTAGTCGCCGTCATAGACCGTGACCTTGCCATCGCGGATATCGATCACGCGGTTGGCCACGGCTCGCACCAGGTGCTCGTCGTGGCTAATCAGCACGATGGTGCCGGGGAAGTTTTGCAGGGCGTTCTCGAGCATGTCCACCGAGTCGATGTCCAGGTGGTTAGTGGGCTCGTCCAGGCACAGAAGTGCCTCGGGGGCCACGAGCATCTTAGCCAGGGCCAGACGCGCCTTTTCGCCACCGGAAAGAACGCGAACCTGCTTTTCGATAGAATCGTTGTCGCTAAACAGGAAGGCGCCCAGCAGGCTGCGCTGCTGCGGCACGGTCCACTTGGGCGTGACGGTGTCGATTTCTTGCAGGACGGTGTTGGACTCAGTCATGCCTTCGAGCGCGTGCTGGGCGTAATAGGCCACGCCCACGTTGGTACCCAGGTCGCGCGCGCCGGTAGTGGGCGGCTCCAGGCCGGCGATGATCTTCATGAGGGTGGACTTGCCGGCGCCGTTAGGGCCGACGAGCGCCACATGCTCGCCGCGATAGAGTTTGAGGTCGATATCGCTATAGATGTGCTTGTTGCCGTAGGACTTGGACACGCCCTCCAGGCCCACGACCATGTCGCCCGAGCGCGGCGGGTCGGGGAACTTAAAGTCGATGTGCTTGTGGCCTTCGGGCAGGATGACGAGCTCCTTTTTGATCTGCTCGATCTTGCGGATGCGCTCCTGCGCCTGGGCGGCTTTGGTGGGCTTGTAGCGGAACTTGTCGACGAAAACCTGCATGTGGGCGATGTCGCGCTCCTGGGCGGCACGCTTGGCGCGCATCTGCTCCAGGTTGTCCTCGCGCTGCTTGAGGTAGCTGCTGTAATTGCCGGTGTAGGTGGTCACGCGGCGGTTCTCGAGCGCGGCGACGTGGTCGACGCAGGCGTCCATAAAGGCGCGGTCGTGGCTGACGATGAGCACGGCGCCGTCGTAGTTGGCGATAAAGCCGCGCAACCACTGGACGCTTTCGAGGTCCAGGTGGTTGGTGGGCTCGTCCAGAAGCAGCAGGTCGGGATGGCGCAGGAAGAGCTTGGCCAGCGCGATGCGCATCTGCCAGCCGCCCGAGAACTCGGAACACGGGCGCTCAAAGTCGGTGACCTTAAAGCCCAGACCGGACAGGATCTTGCGGGCATTGCTTTCGAGCTCGTAGCCGCCCAAGTGCTCAAAGCGGTCCTGGACCTGGCCGTACTCGTTAAGGAGCGCGTCGACGTCCTTGCCCTGCTCAGAGAGCTCGGTGATCTGGGCCTGCAGCTCGTTGGCGCGCTCACCCATGCGGCGGATTTCCTTGGCGGCGGCCATGACCTCGGCGAGGATGGTCGTATCCTTGTGCTCCAGGTTGGTTTCCTGCTCGAGGTAGCCCACCTGACAGTCCTTGGAGTACTGGACCTGGCCGGCATCGGGGCTGTCGATACCCATGATGATTTTGAGCATGGTGGTTTTGCCGGCGCCGTTGGGTCCCACGAGCGCAAAGCGTTCGCCAGGGTTGATCTGAAAGGACGCGCCGCTAAAGAGGACGCGCGCGCCGAAGCTTTTTTCGATCTTGTCGACCAGGAGGATCATGGTGCCGCCTTTGACCTTGTGTGCCTATATGAAAAAAGGCCCCAACTTGCGTTGGAGCCTCATTCAATGCTCGGGTGGAGACGAGGGGGATCGAACCCCTGACCTCTTGACTGCCAGTCAAGCGCTCTCCCAGCTGAGCTACGCCCCCGTGCGAAGAAGTACTATACGGTAACTCCCGCGCCGATGCAAGGACAATTTCGGAAAAAACTTTCGGCTGCGGGGCCGGGGATGCGGGACGGGCTCGGGAGCGAGGGGCCCGCGGTGCCCGATCCGGCCCGCGGGGCGCGCCCCGCGGGCCGGATC